>JBEKBL010000125.1:0-6086 GCA_050015415.1 Solirubrobacteraceae bacterium | reverse complement strand
AGCTCGACGAGCGCCTGGTGAAGCGCCGGCACATCGCCCGCCGGCACGAGCCGCGCCGCGCCCGCATCCGCCACCTCGCGAAAGCCGCCGACGTCGCTTGCGAGGATCGGCTTGGCGAACGCGAGCGCCGTTGCGAGGACGCCCGACTGCTCGATCTCGCGATAGGGCAGCACGACAAGGTCGGCGCGGCGAAAGCACGCAGCGAGCTCGAGGTCGCTGACGTAGCGCGCCACGAACGTGGCAGCGTCGGCTCGGAGGTTGCTGATGTCAAAGCGCGGGCGACCGACGATCCACAACTCTGCGTCTTCGATGCCGCGCCAGGCCTCGAGCAGGACGTCGAGTCCCTTGTAGGGACGCAGCAGTCCGAAGTAGAGAACGACCGGTTTCGCTGTTGGGGTGAGCTCGGGCGGGAGTGGCGCCTCGGGCAGCTGCGCGAGGTGGGCGAACGCTCCGTGAGGGATCACGTGGACCCGCGCCGGGTCGAGGCCTGCGTCGTCGACCAGGCGCTTGCGACCCGCCTGCGAGTGGGCGATGACGGCATCGAACTGGGCGTAGAGGCGCCGCTGAGCCGCGTGCGAGCCGGCGACGCGCTCGCGGGGCAGGATGTCGTGTGCGGTGATCACGAGCGGCCGTCCGCGCGGGAGCAGATGCCTGTCGAGCGCTGGCAGGGGCAGCCACTGGAAGTGCACCACTTCGGCGTCGCGCGCGACGGAGCGGTAGCGCAGCATGTCCGGGACGTGCTGCGCGAGACGGGTCGTGCGTTGTGCGCGCCGTCGCCGAGCACCGCGACGGTAGAAGAACTCGCGCCGCAGGTAGCCGTCGGGCGCGGGCAGCTCGGCGTAGCGAAACGCGCTCGTGAACAGCTCGACGTCGAGGCCGGCGCTCGCCAGCGCCGTGCACAGCGCGTGGTCGTAGGCCGGCGTGTAGGCCGGTGGGTCGACGACGTGAACCCTCACAGGCTCGACAATACGCGCGTGGCCGTCGAGATCTCCTTCTGCGTGTGCAATACGGACGGGCGGCAAATGCTGCTTCGCAGCATCGCCGCCCTCGAAGCCGAGCGAGAGCTCGTGGCGTTCGAGACGGAGGTGCTGGTTCTTGACAACGGCTCGGATGACGGGTCGGCCGAGGCCGTGCGCACTTTGGGCGGGGACATCGAGCTGATCGAGATTGCCCAGCGGCGGAGCAAGGCGGTCAACGACAGTGAGTTGATGGAGCGGTCGCGGGGGCGCTACTGCCTGCTGTTGAACGAGGACTCGGAGCTCCTGCCGGGTGCGAGCGCGGCGCTTCGCGCCGCTTTGGAAGCCGATCCGCGTGCGGCCTGCGCCGTGGCCTTGCTGAAGCGGCCGGATGGGCTGGTTCAGCCTTCAGCCTGGCGGTTCCCGGGCGTCGGAACAGCGTTTGCGCAGGCGCTCTTCCTGCATCGCTGGCTCGTCGTGCAGAGCAAGGGCTCGGACGTGCGGCGGGTTGACTGGGGGCAGTCCGCAGCGCTGCTCGTTCGCCGTGAGGCCGCTGAGCAGATCGGCTGGATGGACGGCGCGTTCTTCGTCTACTCGGACGAGGTCGACTTCCAGAAGCGGCTTGCCGACGCCGGCTGGCACGCGCTGTACGTGCCGCAGGCCGAGGCTATCCACCATGAGCAGCTTTCGACCGACGTCGTGCCCGAGCGGCGGATCGTCGAGCTTGCCCGCGGTCGCGACCGCTACATGCGAAAGCACCACGGCCTCGTCGCGGCGATGGCGGTGCGCGGACTGATCGCGTGGAGCTATCTGCTGCGGATGCTCGTGGCAGGGCTGCTACCGGGCCACGACTGGCGCCGCTACCGGCGGGACGTCACCGCGACCCTCTGGCCGTCCCGCGGCGAGGGCCTGTCGGAGGCGGCCGCCGCGCGCAACGCCCGCACCGAGCCCACGGGCTGAGGATTGCTACTGGCTAAGCTCAATGTCCGCAGCGCCAACCCGGCAGTCCCGACCGCTTGGAGGACGACGTGAAGGCAGTGCAATTCGATCACTTCGGCGGGCCCGAGGTCTTGGAGCTGCGAGAGGTCGAGCGACCGGTGCCCGGCACCGGCGAGGTCCTCGTCGCCGTCATGGCGACAGCGATCAATCCGGGCGAGATCTCGATCAGGGAGGGCCTCCTCGAAGCACGCTGGCCGACGACGTTCCCGTGCGGCGAGGGCAGCGATTTCGCCGGCGTCGTCGAGGCGATCGGCGAGGACGTGAACGGCTACGCCGTCGGCAACGAGGTCTGTGGCTGGAGCGATAAGCGCGCGAGCCACGCGGAGCTCGTCGTCGTGCCGACGAGCCAGCTGGCGCCCAAGCCGGCGAGCATCGGGTGGGAGGTCGCCGGCTCGTTGTACGTCGCGCCGCTCGCAGCCTACGCCTCGGTCAAGGCGGTGGCGCTGGAACCGGGCGAGGTGGTCGCGGTCTCGGCCGCCGCCGGCGGCGTCGGCTCGGTTGCCGTGCAGCTTGCAAAGCACGCCGGCGCGAAGGTGATCGGACTCGCGAGCGAGCGCAACCACGACTGGCTGCGCGGCAAAGGGGTGATCCCCGTCGCCTACGGCGACGGGCAGGGCGAGCGGATTCTCGCGGCCGCCGACGGCCGCCTCGACGCCTTCATCGACACGTTCGGCGGCGGCTACGTCGATCTCGCGATCGAGCTTGGCGTCCCGCCAGCCCGGATCAACACGATCGCAGACTTCGCGGCGATCGAGCGACTCGGCGTCCACGGCGAGGGCACGGGGTCCGTTTCGAGCGTGGAGACGCTGCTCGAGATCGCCGGGCTGGTCGCCGACGGCGAGCTTGAGATCCCGATCGAGCGCACCTATCCGTTGGCCGAGGTGCAGGAGGCCTACCGCCAACTGGCCGAGCGCTCGGCCCGCGGCAAGATCGTGCTACTCCCCTAGAGGCGCTTCTCGCCGAAGTAGGTGGCGACCGGGTTGGCGTTGAAGTTGGCGATCGGCCGGTAGCCTGCCGCGACGAACATGCGGTGGGCGCCGGGCTGGCGCGGACCCGAGTCGAGACGGGCGCACGCGTAGCCGAGCTCGCGGGCTCGCCGCTCGAGCTCGGCCAGGAGGGCGCGCGCCACGCCGCGGCCGCGCGCCTGCGGCACGACGAACATCCGCTTGATCTCGCAGGCGTCGTCCGAAAGTCGCTTGATGCCGCCGCTGCAGATCGGGCGGTCATGCTCGTAGCCGACGATGAAGGTGCCATGCGGCGGCCCGAGCACGGCGACACCAGCGGCCGGCATCGATGGGTCATCGAGATCGAGGCCGTCGTAGAGCTCTGCCATCTCCTGACGCATCGCCGCGAGCAGCGCGGCGGCCGGCTCCTCGTTGGCGGGGCACGGACGGAAGTCGAGCATGGCGCTGTGAAAGGCTAGCCAGGCGGCGGCGCCGAGCTCGCGGCGTGCTCGAAAGCGGCCGCGGCGGGCTTCGGGGCGTAGTCGTTGAACAGCAGGCCGTAATGGGCGAAGAAGCCGGGGTCTGGGTTTGGCGTGCCGGGCTCGTAGTCGCGCTGGTTGAACCAGAAGGCCGCCTGCACGAACGACAGGGCTGGGCTCTCGAGTGCCTGATAGGCCTCCGCCAGATCCGTCGCCTGGGCCTCGAGGCTCGGGTAGTAGTCGCCGCCTGGCGTGGCGTTGCCGGGCCAGCCGAATTCGGTGAGCCACATCCGTGGCTGGCCGTAGCCGTGCGCGGTGAACTCCTGCTCGTAGGCCTCCAGCTGCGCTGTCCAGTCGTCCTGGCGCCAGACCGGTCCGACGGGGTAGTGGGTCCAGCCGAGGTCGTCTGGTGACAGCGACGGCGGATAGCGGTAGGCGTGCAGCGCAACGAGGTCGAACGCCGTCTGCCCATGCAGATCGTCGAGAACCTGCTCGGTGTAGGGCAGCACGGCGATGCCACTGGGCGAGCCGTCCTCGATGCCGAAGTCGGCGACGCCGGCGAACATCAGCTTGTCCTGCGGGCCGCTGGCCTGAAACACGCGGTACTCGGTCTCGAGCAGCGTCGCGTACTGGCCGGGGTTGACGCCGCCCGCCCACATCGAGCTGTGGTTCGGCTCGACCCACGACTCGTAGTACGCGACGCGACCGGCGAAATGGCCCAGCAGCCTGCGCAGGTAGGCGGCGTAGACGCTGAGGTCGCGGGCGCTCGTCGGCGGGCAGTTGACCGGATCAGACGGCGCCGGCACAACCGAGCACGCGCTGCGGATGCCGCCGAGTGAGATCACGACCCCAAGCCCCAGCGCTCGCGCGCGGTTGACCTCGGAGTCGAGTAGCGCGAAGCTGACGCGGCCGTGGGAGTACTTGACCGAGTCGCCGGTGAAGTGGACCCAGCGCGCGCCCAGCCGCGCCGCGGTCGGCAGGTCGCGCGCCAGGCGCGCCTGATTCGTGTCGTAAGTGCCGGTGTTGATCCCGAAGAGGCTCGGCGTGGGCTCTTGACCGGCGCTCAGTGGGACGAGCGCATCACTCGGGGCGGCACCCGTCGCGCCGTTCGCGACCACCAACAGCAACGCGCCGAGACCGGCGATCGCGGCAAGCCGCAGCCGGATGAGCACTTTTTCATGCTAGCGCCGCGAGCGCACTAGCGAACCGCGCGCCGGCGAATGATCGACGTCACGAGGGCGCGAGCGCGCACAAGCTCGGTCGCGTTGAAGAAGCCGGCTACTCGAAGTGCCGGGAAGATCAGGCACCAGGCCGCGCCGCGAAGCAGGAAGCCGACGAATCCATGGGTCGGCAGCAGCAGGTCGCCGACCACGGCCACCACGGCGAAGACCGCGACGAGGCGCGCGAGGCGCCCCCATTCGAAGCTGACGCTGAAGAGGTCGCGCGTCAGCAGGTAGATGACGATGATCATCGCCGCGTAGGCGACGACGAGCGCGATGCCGGCGCCGGCGATGCCGAGCGGGGGAACCAGCAGCACGAGGCACAGCACGTTGACCGCAAGACCGACGAACGCGGCCGGCAGGTTGCGGCGCGTGCGCCGCGCGCGGCCCGAGATCACGATGAAGATCAGGTATAGGCCGTAGAGCGCCCAGCCGAGCGCGAGCCACGGGATCGCCTCGTAGGCCGTGTAATAGCTGTGGTAGAGGATGCGAACGCCCCAGCGCGCGAACAGCGTCACGCCGGCCACCACGATTCCGGTCGCGAGCACGTAATAGGTCGTGACCATCGAGTAGAGGCGAGCGGCAACAGCGTCGTCTTCGACCGAGTAGGCGAGCGGCGGCCAGGCGTACTGGAAGCCGCGCACGGCGACGAAGACGACGGTCGCGAGCTTGGCGGCGAGCGCGTATAGACCGGCCGCGGCCGCCGTCTGCACGCGCAGCAAATACCAGCGGTCGGCGACCTGAAGCGCGTACACGCTGGCGTCGGCCGGCACCGTCGGCAGGCCAAACGCCAGCATCGCCCGCAGCGGCAGCGCCCCCAGACGCACGCGCGCGCGGAGCGGAGCCAACAGCCGCCGGCGTTCGACGAACCACAGGCCGAACAGGACCACGGTCGAGGCCGTGTAGTTGCCGGCCAGCAGGCCGCGCGCGCCGTCATGGCGGCCGACCACCAGAACGACGGTCAGGCTGATCGTCATCACGACGTTGGCGACGGAGGCCCGCATGTAGGTCCCGGTGCGCTCGTCGGCGCGCAGCAGGGCGTAGGCGATCTCGAGGTTGGTGAAGGCCCAGATCCCCAGCATCGCCAGGTCGAAGAGGACCGGGTCGTGGACGCCCAGCAGCGCCCGCGAGAGCGTTCCGGAGAAGATCACGCCGACCAGCGCGGCGAGCGTCGTCGTGACGAGCGAGAAGCCGACCGCAGCCGAGGCGATCAGATCCCGCCGCTCGCCGTCGGCGTCGTCGTAGTAGAAGCGGATGAAGGCCTCCCCGACGCCGAGCCGCAGCACGATCGACAGCAGGATCACGGCGGTCAGCAGCGTCTCGACGTAGCCGTACCCGGACGGCCCGACGTAGTGCGTGTAGAGCGGCAGCGTGAACACCGCCACGCCCTTGGAGAGGATGTCGCCGGCCTGGTAGGCGGCGCCCGCCCTGACGAGACGCTTCAGGTAGCCGAACACATCACTCGCGCGCCAGCACGGTCCCGACCGC
>JBEKBL010000124.1:0-6140 GCA_050015415.1 Solirubrobacteraceae bacterium | reverse complement strand
CAACGTCCCGATGCTGTCCTGGCTGCTGCTTCGCGGCCACTGCCGTGCGTGCCGGACGCCGATCTCAGCGCGCTACCCGCTCGTCGAGGCCGCGACCGCGGTTCTCTGCGTCGGCGTGGTGCTGGAGCGTCATTCGCTGAACGGCGTGGTCCTCGGCCTCCTGTTGGTGCTCGTGCTCGTGCCCGTCGCGCTGATCGATTTCGACTACCACATCATCCCGAACCGAATCATTGGACCGGCCGCGGTGCTGGCAGTGGTTCTGGGATCGGTGCTTGACTGGCCTGGCGAGCCCGAGCGGCTGATCGCAGGCGCCGCCGCCGGCGGCTTCTTTCTGCTTGCGGCATTGTGCTACCCGCGCGGAATGGGGATGGGCGACGTCAAGCTGGCCGGGTTGCTCGGTCTGCTGCTCGGTCGCGCCGTCGCTCCGGCGATCTTCACGGCAATGATCGTCGGCGTGCTCGTCGGTTTGGTGATGATGGCGCGGGCGAGCCCCGACAAGCGCCGGCAGGCCGGCTTTCCCTTCGGCCCGTTCCTTGCCGCTGGGGGACTTGTCGGGCTTTACGCTGGCAACGCAATCGTCGCCGCCTACCTGCAGCATCTCTCCTAACGCGCGAACGTCCGCCGACCTGAGACGGCGCTAAAAGTCGTTGCTAGGCCGCTTGCGCCCACCCGCCGGCCAGTCACGACTGGTGATGAATTTCCCCTGTTGGCTGTGTACTCGACGGTAACGTCCTCACCGTCGGATCACACGGACGACTTGGAGGAATGCGGTGCACGATACGTCGAAGCAAGCCCTGAGTAGTGAGCGCGGGTTCACGCTGACCGAGCTGCTCGTCGTGATCATGATCATCGGTGTTCTCGCCGCGATCGCGATCCCGTCATTCCTCAACGAGTCGAGGAAGGCTTACGACGCGTCGGCCAAGGAGCTCGCACGAACCGCCGAGACGACGGCGGACGCTGTCGGCACCGATGCCGGTGGCAGCTTCGCCAAGGTGAGCCCTGCGACCCTCAACAGCACCGAGCCGACGATCCAGACCTCGAGCGCCGGCGCCAACGCCTGGGTGTCCGATGCGGCTGGCGACACGTCGAGCTTCTACGTGGTGGCGCAGGCCAACAGCACGAGCGACTGGTTCGAAGTCGAGCGGGATGCTGGCACGGTCTACCGCTTCTGCGGTCCGTCGACCGGCTCCGGAGCCGTGGCGTGGCCGACGAGCATGACCCAGACGACTCCGGTGTACTCGGGGCCGCCGGCCGGCGGCTGCGCCAACGGCAGCTGGTAGCGCCCGCGAAAGGCAGCGAGCGCCCTGGCGTCGCCCAGTCGCCGCCGGGGCGAACGGGCGATCGCAGGCGCGCTCGCTTCCGCTGCGAGGGCGGGATAGCGAACTTGCAACGTTAAGGTCGGGCGGCGATTGGTCGATCCATGCATTACGGGCGCCGCTGCGTCGATGTCCGTGCCCGTCCAATGTTCGAGCGTCTTCGACAGCCAGTCAGCTTCAAACTTCCCCGCCGCGGCGCCGAGCCCGGCGGTGACGACATCGCGCGCGAGCACGCGGCGTCTGAGGGCGATTTTGTTGAAGGCGACGCCGGCGAGGCTCAGGGCACCGACTCTGTAGCGGTTGCCGAGCTTGCGGCCAAAGCACCTCGTAGGGATTGGCATGCGGCGCGCCTGCGCAGCGGGCGGCGGCCGAGCCGAAACACGACGCTGGTCGGCCTCGCAATCGAGCCCGGTCTGCTCGTCGCCGCCAAGTCACGACTGAGCGGCCACGTCGTCGTCGAGCGCGCAGCGTTCGCGCCGATCGGCATGGACGTCGTGCGCGATGGTGAGGTCAACGACGTTCCGGCTCTCGTCGACGCGCTATCCGATCTCTTCAAGTCCGGCAAGCTGGAGCGTCGCGTACGGATCGGCATCGCAAACCAGCGGATCATGATGCGCCGGATCGAGCTGCCGCCGCTCACCGACGCAAACGAGATTCGCCAGGCGGTCCTCTTTCAGGCACAGGATGAGATTCCGATGCCGCTCGAGAGCGTGATCCTCGACTACCACTCGCTCGGAGTCGATGAGGGGCCGTCCGGCCCGCGCCTGCATGTGCTGCTCGTAGCAGCGCGCCGCGACATGGTCGAGCGGGTGCTCCAGGCTGCCAGGCTCGCCGGCCTGCAACCCGAAGGCGTCGACCTCGCAGCCTTCGGAATGATCCGTGCGCTGCAACCGTCCGACGCTGGCGCCAACGAGCAGATCCTCTATCTCTCGATCGGCGGCCTGACGAATCTAGCCATCGGCCGCGGGTCGGAATGCGACTTTACGCGCGTCATCCCCTGGGGGGCGGAGCAGATCGCCGGGGATGTCGCGTCGCGCTGTGGCATCGCGCTGGACGATGCACGCCAGCTGCTCGTCCAGAACGCCGGACAGCTGGACGCGGCGCACCTTTCGACGCAGCCCCTTGTGAGCATTCCACTGGCCGAACAGCCGGATCTCACGGGGACGAGTGTCGGCCCGATCGCGCCACCTTCGTCGATGTCGCTGCCGGCCACGTCACTGAATCCGAGCGATCTGATGTCCGGTCCGCCTGCACCGAGCGTTGATGTCGGCCACGTTGTTGGCACGGCGCTCAGTGACGGTATCCGCCGGATCGCATCCGAGGTGCGTCACTCGCTCGACTTCTACCTCGCCGGTCGCACGGACAGCCCCGTCACGCGGGCGATGCTCTGCGGGCCTGCACTCGAGATCCCCGGGTTCGCTGGTGCTCTCTCGCGCGAGCTCGGGATTAACGTGCTTCGCGGCGAAGTCGCGCTCGCGTCTCCAACTGCCGCCGGAAACGTCCCCCTGAGCGTCCTGCCGGTTGCAGCCGGTCTCTCCGTAGCGGATGGCCCGGTATGAAGGCGATCAACCTCATCCCACCGGAGCAGCGCCGCGGTGCCGGCGGCATCGCCGGCCGCACCGGCGGGGTCGCCTACGTCGTGCTGACGGCGCTCGTCGCGCTGGTCGTGGTCGGGGTCGTCTATGCGGTGACGGTCCATGACGTCGCGAAGCGCAAGACGACGCTCGCGGAGGTCACGGAGGAAGCCGCCGCCGTGAAGACGCAGATCGCCGCGCTCCAGCCCTACGTCTTGTTTGAGACGCTCAGCCAGGCGCGTGTTCAGGCTGTTGCGTCGCTGGCAGCCGAGCGCTTCGACTGGCCACGGGCGATGACACAGATCGCTCTGGCACTGCCTTCCAACGTCACGCTCGGCTCCCTCGCGGGCTCGGCCGCCGGCGGCGGTGCCGTTGGCGGCGCCGTCTCCGGTTCGACCGCAGCGAGTGGCCTGACTGCGGGCGCCAGTGCCAGCAGCACCGCTGCCGCGACCGCCGCGGTGCCGGCGGGCGTGACGGTCAATGCGCCAACGCTCAGCATGTCAATGTGCGCGCACGGGTCACGGTCGGTGGGGCAGGACACGGTAGCTACCGTGCTCACCCGCTTCCGTGCTCTCCAGGATGTCTCGAGCGCGACAGTCGCGGCCTATAGCACCAGCGGCTGCCAGGGCGTGAGCTTCAACCTCACGGTCGCCTACGACAACGGGTTCGGCATCCCCACGGTGGGACTCGACGCCGCGCCGGACACGACGGTGGGTGGCTGACATGGGCGCTCGTGAGCGACTCATCGGCGCTGTTGTCGTTGCACTCCTGGCAGTGGCGGCCGTCTGGATCCTGGTCGTCTCCCCGGAGCGCAGCAAGTCCAGCACCCTCGCATCGGAAATCGCCACCACTCGCAGCACGGTTGCGTCCGAGCAGGGGCAGCTCGTCGGCGATGAGCAGGCACGCCTGAAGTACGTCGGCGCGCTCCACGCTGTGAAGCTGCTCGAGACGGCGGTTCCCTTGGACGACGAGGTTCCACAACTCATCCGCCTGATCAACCGGCTCGAGCTGGGTCACAGGATCACCTGGACCACCACGTCGCTGTCCGGCGGTGAGCCCGGCGCGGGAGGCCTCACCAGCGTCCAATGGAGCTTCAGCTTCTCGTCGAGCTACGCCAACCTGCAGAGCTTTCTCACGGCGATTGACGCGCTCACGGCGACCGACGGCACGAACGTAATGACCAAGGGCCGGCTGTTCACTGTGAACTCGATCGGGCTGACGCCCGCCAATGGGGGAGTGCAGGCGAGCGTCAGCATGACCGTTTACCAGCAGCCGACAGGCGTGCCAGCGACCAGCTCGCCGGGCAGCGCGACGACGACCACGGCGGCACCATGAGCTTCCTGCGCTCATTGGCTGCGGATCTTCGCGAGCGGCAGGTGCTGCCAGCGGTGCTGCTGCTCGCGCTGCTCGCGATCGCCATACCGGTGTACGCGACGATCGCGCTCGCGAACAGTCCGGCGCCCGTTGCGATCAACCCCGCGCCCGTTGACGTTACGCCGCCACACGGCGCGCCTCCGCCGGGTCAGGAGCTGTCGGCCGTGGAGACCGCTCAATCGCAGCGCTACACGGTTTACAAGGGTCAGGAGCCAAACCCCTTCCGAACGGCCGCGAGCGGCTCCGCGACGTCTTCGCCGAGCGCGTCGACTTCGACCCCGGTCGTCAAGCCGTTGACGACGCTGACGCCGACCAAGACGACCACGAGCGCGCCGGCTGTCAAACCGAAGGCGACTGCCCCCAAGAGCGAGTCCGCTCCCACGAAGTTGAGCGACGACGAGGCTTACACGATCAACGCTGTGAGCAGCTACGGCAGCGAGACGGACACGCTCGACGATGTCCAGCGTCTCGCACCGCTCCCGGCGAACGTTGACGGCGAGATCGTCTACCTCGGCGTGGCGCATCACGGCGAGCGGGCGGTCTTCCTGTTGACCGACACGGTGGCCGCGAAGCTGACGGCGTCGTCCTCTGCCACGTGCCTGCCGAGCTCGAGCGACTGTCAGGTTATCGAGCTTGAGCCAGGACAGCAGCTCCAGCTGAAGCCCACCAGCGGCAGCGGCTCGCTCGCAACATTTACCTTCAAGTTGAACTCAATACAGGCCACGAGCTACGGATCGTCGTCTGCGGCCAAGAGTGCCCGGACGAGCGTTTCGGCTGCCGGAGCGCTGATCGTCTCCCAGTCGACCTCGACGGTTCTCTCAAGCTTCGTCTACGACGCCGGAACCGGCGCGCTGCACTACGAACCTGCGGCCCCGCTCGGCACGACCGGCACCACCGGCGCGACCGGCGCCACCGGCTGAGCTCTCGTGCGCGGACCGCCGCGCAGGGCTGATCCCGCGAGAGCGTAGGCAGGCTCCGTAAGCTTCGCGTCCAATGGGCGCGTTGCGCATGATCACGGCGGGTGAATCACACGGCCCCGGGCTGACGTGCGTCGTCGAGGGCCTGCCGGCGGGACTGTCGCTGGACCGCGAGTCGATCAATCGCGATATGGCGCGACGCCAGCTTGGTCACGGCCGCGGCGGGCGGATGAAGATCGAGAGCGATAGCGCCGAGACGACCGGTGGCGTGCGTCACGGGCGCACGCTCGGCGGGCCGGTTGCGCTATGGGTGGGCAACCGCGACTACGCCAACTGGGAGGAGCGGATGAGCCCGTGGCCGGTCGCCGGCGCCGTCGAGGAGGTGCACCTGCCGCGGCCCGGGCACGCCGACCTGGCCGGCGTCTGGAAGTACGGCTTCAGCGACGTGCGCAACGTACTGGAGCGCGCGAGCGCCCGGGAGACGGCAGCTCGCGTCGCTGGCGGCGCGCTCTGCAAGGAGTTCCTCAAGGCGCTCGGCGTGGAGGTCGTATCGCACGTTGTGCAGATCGGCGAGGTGAATGCGCCGAGCGCTGCGCGACCGCTCAGCCTGGCCAGCTTCGCCGCGGTTGACGACTCTCCCGTGCGCTGCCTCGATGCCGATGCCTCTCGTCTGATGGTCGAGCACATCGACGCTCAGCGTAAGGCGAACGAGTCACTCGGCGGCGTCTTCGAGGTGCTCGCATTCGGGCTCGTCCCCGGACTGGGCTCGCACGTCTCCTTCGAGCAGCGGCTCGACGGGCGCCTCGCGGCGGCGATCTGCTCGATCCAGGCTGTGAAGGGCTTCGAGCTCGGCGACGCCGTCGCGATCGCTGCGGGGCCCGGGTCGCAGGCCCACGACGAGATCTTCCATTCGACCGAGCGCGGGTTCTACCGCGAGACGAACCGGGCCGGCGGGATCG
>JBEKBL010000123.1:0-6229 GCA_050015415.1 Solirubrobacteraceae bacterium | reverse complement strand
CCGGCGCGGCCGGGCGCATGGGCGAGACGGTCTGCGCCGCGGTACAGGGCGCGGAGGACATGGAGCTCGTCGGACGCGCCGACCCGCTGCTCGGGACCACGCTCGATGAGCTCTTGACAGCCGCCCGGCCGCCCGAGGTGGTGGTCGACTTCACCAGGCCGGACACGGCGCTTCCCAACGCCCTGGCCTGCGTGCGCGCCGGGGTGCACGTGGTGATCGGCACGACCGGGTTCGACCCGGCGCTGCTCCACCAGGCAAGACCCGCTGACGGCAAACCGAAGGCGAACGTGCTGATCGCACCGAACTTCGCGATCGGCGCGCTGCTGATGATGCGCTTCGCGGTCGAGGCTGCGCGGCACATGGCGAAGGCCGAGATCATCGAGCTGCACCACGATCAGAAGCTCGACGCCCCCAGCGGAACCGCCGCGCGCACCGCCCAGCTGATCGCAGAGGCGACCGGGGGGGCCGAGCCGGCAATTCATTCGGTGCGGCTTCCGGGCATGGTCGCCAACCAAGAGGTGATCTTCGGCGACCTTGGGCAGACGCTCACGATTCGCCACGACACGATCGGCCGCGAGTCGTTCATGCCCGGCGTGCTGCTCGCGATCCGCCGTGTGAGCAGCCTCGAAGAGTCACCTGTCGTCGGCCTCGAGCAATTGCTGTTCTGAGCAATGGTGCCCGCCAGCGTGAGATACTCAAGCCAATGAGCGGCCTGGGCACAATTTTGACGGCGATCGTCACTCCCTTCGACACCGAGGGGAAGGTCAACGAGGAATCCTTTGTGACACTGATGGCGCACCTCGCGGAGAACGGGTCCGATGGGTTCGTCGTGGCCGGGACGACGGGCGAGGCCTCGACATTGACCGATGCGGAGCAACTCTCCCTGTTTGACCTGGCCGCGAAAGAGCGTCCACCAGGAACGAAGATCGTGGCCGGAACCGGGACGAACGACACTCGTCACGCTGTGCACCTGACCGAAGGTGCGACAGAGCTCGGCGTCGACGCGATGCTGTCCGTCACCCCGTACTACAACAAGCCCAGCCGCCTGGGCCTCAAGCGCCACTATGAAACGGTCGCCAGGGCGACAGACAAACCGATTCTGCTCTACAACCATCCGGGGCGGACCGGCACGAACATCGGCCCGGACCTGCTCGCCGAGCTGGCGCAGATCGAACACATCGACGGCGTCAAGCAGGCCAACCCCGATGAGCTTCAGTTGATCGACGGCTTGGACGTCTACGCCGGCGATGACGCCACATTCGCGCAGACCCTCGACCTGGGTGGCGCCGGCGGCATCCTCGTCGCCAGTCACATCGTGGGAGCACAGATGCGCCGGATGGTCGATGAGCCTGAGCATCGCGAGGAGATCGACGCATCGTTGCGAGACGTGTATGAGACGTTGTTCGCGACAGCCAGCCCGACGTGCGTCAAGGCCGCGCTGAACCTGCTCGGCCTCAACGCTGGTGGCGTGCGCCTACCGATCGTGCAGGCCACCGACGAGGAGCTCGGCGCGGTCCGGACGATGTTGGAACGTCACGGTCTCCTATCGGCCTCACCCGCCCGAGTACACGCGTGAGCTCCTCGCTGCGGGTCCTTCCCCTTGGTGGGTTGGGAGAGATCGGCAAGAACATGACGGTCGTCGAGCAGGACGGCCGGATCGTCGTCGTCGACGTCGGGCTGCGCTTCCCGACCCCGGAGATGGTCGGCATCGACCTCGTGCTGCCCGACTTCTCCTACCTGCGCGAGCGCGCGAAGGAGATCGAGGCGATCGTGATCACCCACGGCCACGAGGACCATCTCGGCGCGCTGCCGTGGGTGCTGCGCGAGCTCGAGCGGGAGGGAACTCTGCCCCCCGTCTACGGCGGCGCACTGACGATCGCGATGGCGCGCTCGAAGCTCGACGAGCACAAGCTGCGCGACGTCTCCCTGAACGAGGTCTCCGCCGGTGAGGCGTTCGACTTGGGGCCGTTCGAGATGGAGATGGTGCACATGACGCACTCGATCCCCGACGCCAGCGCGGTCGCGCTCGGCACCGAGCTGGGAACGGTGCTGGTGACCGGCGACTACAAGTTCGACCAGACGCCCGTCGACGGCGAGCCGGCCGACGTCTCGCGCCTCGCTCAGCTGGGCGCCGACGGGATCCTGTTGCTCTGCGGCGACTCGACGAACGCCGATCGCGCCGGCTTCTCGCCGTCGGAAACCGTCGTTGGCCCGCACCTCGAGGAGGTGTTCTCACGTGCCGAAGGGCGGATCATCGTGACGAGCTTCGCGTCGAACATCCACCGCGTGCAGCAGGTCGTCGACGCCGCGTCGGCGCTCGACCGCAAGGTTGCGCTGGTCGGGCGCTCGATGCGCAAGAACGTCGGCATCGGCAGCCAGCTCGGACACATCGACCTGCCCGCCGGGCTGATGATCCAGGCGCGCGAGATCGACGACTTCCGCGACGACCAGCTCGTCATCATCTCGACCGGATCGCAGGGCGAGCCGCTCTCGGCGCTGCGCCGCATGGCCTACCGCGACCACCCGCAGGTGCAGCTGCACGAGGGCGACACCGTCGTGTTCTCGGCGACGCCGATCCCCGGCAACGAGCGTGCCGTCAACGAGACGGTCGATCGTCTCTACCAGGTCGGCTGCGACGTGATCACGACCCGCGACGCGCCGATCCACGCTTCCGGCCACGGCTATGCCGAAGAGCTCAAGCTGATGCTGAACCTGGTCAAGCCGCGCTACCTGATGCCCTGCCACGGCGACTTCAAGCGACTGAAGCTGCACGGCCTGCTGGGCGAGGCCGTCGGCATCGATCCCGGTGCGATCTTCCACGGCGAGAACGGGCTGCCGCTCGAGATCAACGCCCGCGGCGCGCGCTTCGGCAAGGCTGAGCGCGCCGGGATGATCTTCGTCGACGGCGTCGACATCGGCGACATCGCCGACGCCGCGCTTCGCGACCGGCGGATGCTCTCGGCCGACGGGATCTTCATCGTCGTTGCGACGATCTCCGAGCAGAGCGGCGGGTCGGTCGCCGACCCCGAGGTGATCTTCCGCGGCGTGCCGTTCATGGACGAGGCCGGCGGGCTGGTCGACGAGATCAAGGAGGTCGTCGAGAACTCGCTCGAGCGCGCGGTCGGCGACGGCATCCGCGAACTCGACGTGCTGACGGACACGCTCCACGACCACCTCGCCGCGCTCGTCTACGAGCGCCTGCGCCGCCGCCCGATGGTGCTGCCGGTCGTCGTCGAGGTTTAGCCAGACCCGAGACCAAGTCAGCCGGCGGCGCGCTCCATCCGGAACCCGCCGTCGGCGGCAAAGCCCTCGACGCTCTCGACGTCGACGATCACCGCGACGCCCTTGCGCTCGGGGTCCGCGTTGCGCTCGGCTTCGATGATCGCGCCGTAGACCGTGTCGTTGAGCGACGGATCGACGCGCGCCGAGCCTTTGAACGACAGGAATCGCGGTCCAGGCCCGTCGGCGCCGCCGTAGTAGATGACGTGGACGCGCGGGTTCCCGGCGATCGCGCTCGCCAGGCCGCTGTCGGCCTTGCGCGCCCAGAGCGCGAGTTGCGTAGGGCCGTAAACGTAGGTGCTGCCACGGAACGAGACGACGGGGCCGCCCTCCTCGTCGATGTGGGCGACCGCGGTCTGGCGTCCGCGCAGCGCGGCACCGCCGATCGCGTCGGGGATCTCCTTCGTGGTCAAGTCAAGCTCGTCGGCCATCGGTTCCTCTCGAAGTCGGGGGAAGCTATTGCGTTTGCATGCTCAAGCAAATGTAGCGTTACCTCGCTCTCGGCACTGCCTTGGGCGCCGTGCCGCGACCGCTAGGATTCGGCGTCCTCTGGCGAGGCTCCGACGGCTCGCCGCTCGCGACAGGCTCCACACTCCCGATGGCGACCATGACTCCCAGCGCCGCTCGACGCGACCGGCGTGAATTCGATTTGACCGTCGTTTGCCGCGGGCGATGAGCTCGACGGGGAGCAGGGCGCCGCTGCCGGACCGCTTCTTCGGCGGCCTCGGACGGACGGTGGTCCGATTCCGCTGGGTCGTCCTCGCGCTGTGGATCGTGGCGGTCGTGGCCACGGCGAAGCTCCCCAGCCTCAGCAGCGAGATCAACAACGACAACAGCCAGTTCCTGCCGGCAAGCACGCCGAGCTCGCGTGCGGCGACGCTCGCGACGCCGATCCTCGGCTCGTTCAACAACGCGAGCAACGTGACGATCGCCGCCGCCACCAGCGGTGATCGGCTCGACACGGCCGACATCGCCACGCTGGTGCGTCTTGCGGCGGCGGTCAAGACGCTACCGCGCGTGACCTCGGTGCGTGAGCTCGCCGTATCGGCCGATGGCCGCGCCGTGCAGATCCTCGTGCGCTCGCAGATCAACTTCGCCGACATCAACCGTCAGAAGACGCTGATCGACAACCTCGAGCACGCGATCGCCGCCGCGCACGCGCCGCCCGGACTTGAGATCGACGTCGCCGGCCCGGTCGCGACGAACGTCGCCAACCAGAACCAGTCCCAGAAGACCGGTAGCGAGACGCAGACCTTCTCGCTGGTCTTCATCGTCCTGCTGCTGCTGGTGATCTTCCGCTCGCTGCTGGCGCCGTTGATCACGCTGCTGCCGGCGGGTCTCTCGCTGCTGATCTCGACGCGGCTGATCGGCGAACTCGGCGCGCACGGGCTGAAGATCTCGGAGATCACCGAGCTGTTGCTGATCATCCTCGTGCTGGGAGCGGGGACCGACTACGGCCTCTTCCTCGTCTTCAGGGTGCGCGAGGAAATCCGCCGCGGCGCCGACCCACGCGAGGCTGTCGAGCGGTCAATCGTGCGCGTCGGCGAGTCGATCACCGCATCGGCGGGCACGGTGATCATTGCGCTGCTCTCGCTGCTGCTCGCGAGCTTCGGCATCTACCACGACCTCGGTGTCCCACTCGCGATCGGCATCGTCGTGATCCTGCTCGCGGGCCTGACGCTGCTGCCGGCGCTCCTGGCGATCTGCGGCCGAGCGGCGTTCTGGCCGACCCGGCCGCGCGCCGGCGAGGCGCGCGACGGCGCCTGGGGGAAGGTCGCCGCGCGGCTGATTCGAAGGCCGGCGCTGACGCTCGGCGCCGGCGTCATCCTGTTCGCCGCCCTCGCACTCGGAGCGCTCGGCTACCACTCGGGCGGATTCGGTGGCGCGGCCGGTGCGCCGAAGGGAAGCGCTGCGGCGAAGGGCAACGGCCTGATCTCCGCGCACTTCCCGGCGTCGAGCGCAAACCCGGCGAACGTGGTGTTCGAGTACGCGACGCCGATCTGGCAGAAGCCCAGCGAGGTCGCCGAGACGCAGGCCTCGCTCGAGGCCTCAGGTCAGTTCACCTCGCTACTCGGTCCGCTGATGCCAAACGGCACGCGCCTGGCGCCAGCCGAATACGCGCATCTCCACGCCGAGCTCGGCGTCGCGCAGAACCTTGCGAACATCGAGCCGGCGGGGCTCAAGGTGCCGACCGTCCTCTACAACGCCTACCACGCGACCGCCGCGTACGTCGGGCCTGAGGGCCGCGTGATCCAGTTCGAGGCGTCGCTGCGAGCCGGTGGGCAGCAGACGACGTCGGCGCTCAACGCAACGCCGATGCTGCGCAAGGTCGTGAGCGCCGCGGCCCGTGCCTCCGGTGCCGTCCGCTCGGGCCTCGCCGGTGAGGCGGCCGCGCTCTATGACGTCAGCGCCACCTCCAACAGCGACCTCGTGAAGATCATTCCGGTGGCGATCCTCGCGATCGCATTGCTGCTCGCGATCGTGCTGCGAAGCCTCGTCGCGCCGCTCTATTTGATCATCAGCGTCGCCTTCTCCTACCTCGCGGCCCTCGGCGTCGCGACGCTCGTCTTCATCGATCTCGCGGGCGACTCGGGCCTCACGTTCATCCTGCCGTTCCTGATGTTCATCTTCCTGCTGGCGCTCGGTGAGGACTACAACATCCTCGTGATGACCCGGATCCGCGAGGAGGCACGCGCCTACCCGCTGCGCGAGGCGGTGATCCGGGCGGTCGGCCGCACCGGCTCGACGGTCACTTCGGCCGGCCTCGTGCTCGCCGGTACGTTCGGCGTCCTGGCCGTGGTCGCCGGTTCGAGTGCGTCAGGGCAGCAGGTCCAGGCGATCGGCTTCGGTCTCTCGATCGGAATCCTGATGGACACCTTCGTCGTTCGTACGCTGCTCGTCCCGGCGACCGCCACGCTGCTCGGCCGCTGGAACTGGTGGCCGGCCAAGA
>JBEKBL010000122.1:0-6229 GCA_050015415.1 Solirubrobacteraceae bacterium | reverse complement strand
GCGCCCGCCATCGGCGCCACCGCCGCTGCCGCGCAGGCGCCGCCGGCTGCCGACGCCGAGGACGTTCTCGAGGAGGCCGCGGAGGAGCTCGCCGCCGACGCCATCGCCGAGGAGCTCGTCGAGGAGCTCGCCGCCGAGGAACTCACCGAAGAGCTTGCGGTCGAGGAGGCGGTCGAGGAGCTGGCGGAGGAGCTCGCGGTCGCGGAAGCGGTCGAGGAGGCTGTGGAGGAGCTGGCGCAGGAGCTTGTCTCAGAGGGGCTCGTCAGCGAGGACGCGTCTGAGGAGATCGCCGAGGAGATTGTCGCCGAG
The DNA here is from genome assembly GCA_050015415.1 of Solirubrobacteraceae bacterium. Lineage (GTDB taxonomy): Bacteria > Actinomycetota > Thermoleophilia > Solirubrobacterales > Solirubrobacteraceae > Palsa-513. The sequence goes on along the minus strand of JBEKBL010000122.1, from coordinate 5,920 downwards.
CTCGTGGTCGAGGAACTCGTCGCGGAGCTCGTGGCGGAGGAGGTGGCCGAGGAGCTTGTGGCCGAGGAGCTTGTGGCCGAGGAGGTGGCGCAGGAGCGCGCGGCTGAAGATGGCGCTACCGTTGAAGCGCCCCCGGCCGAGGAATCCGCGGCCGCCGAGGAGCCCGCGGCACGCGCCGAGCAGTCGCCGGACGCCGAGGCGCCGCTCGATGATGAGCCCGCGGCGGAGCCGGACCCCGACGAACCGAAAGATCAGGAGTAGCACGTGGCAAAGACCTCTCAGCGCGTCCGCCAGGCGCGGCCCGCAAAATTCAAGACGCGCGCGTACAGCCGCTGCCACCGCTGCGGCCGTTCACGCTCGGTGTACCGCAAGTTCGGCCTCTGCCGGATCTGCCTGCGCGAGATGGCGCATCAGGGCCAGATCCCCGGCATGACGAAGTCCTCGTGGTAGCTGGAGCAACCGCATGTCAATGACCGATCCGATAGCCGACTTCCTGACGCGCATTCGCAATGCGATTCACGCCTCGCACGAGACGGTGCTGATGCCTGCCTCGCGTCAGAAGGCCGAGCTCGCCCGGATCCTCGCCGAGCAGGGCTACATCGACGCCTTCAGCGTCGCCCCCGCGACCGGCGCTCCAGGCGAGGTGCTCGAGATCCGTCTCAAGTACGACGATTCGCGTCGCTCGGCGATCTCCGGCTTGCGCCGCGTGTCGCGACCCGGGAGGCGCGCCTATGTCGACGCAAAGCACATCCCTCGTGTCCACGGCGGAACCGGCACCGCGATCGTTTCGACTTCGCGTGGCGTGATGACCGGGCATGAGGCCCGCGCCGCCGGCGTCGGCGGCGAGGTCGTGGCGGAGGTCTGGTGAATGTCGCGCATCGGTAGAGCACCGATTCCGGTTCCGAGCGGCGTCGAGGTGACGATCGAGCCCGAGCTCGTCGCGGTCAACGGACCGAGGGGCGCGCTGTCCGAGCGGATCCCGCGCGACATCACCGTCGCACGAGAGGAGGACCGGCTGGTCGTCACCCGCCCGACCGATCGCGGCGAGCACCGTGCGCTGCACGGACTGGTTCGCACGCTCGTCGCCAACATGGTGATCGGCGTCACCGACGGCTATGAGAAGCGCCTGGAGATCCAGGGAGTCGGCTACCGTGCCCAGCTGAAGGGCCGCGACCTCGAGCTTGCGCTCGGCTTCTCGCACCCGGTCAACATCCCAGCGCCGGAGGGCATCGAGTTCGAGGTGCCGGTGCCGACGCGGGTGGTCGTCCGCGGGATCTCCAAGCAGCAGGTCGGTGAGATCGCCGCCAAGATTCGCAAGCAGCGCCCACCCGAGCCCTACAAGGGCAAGGGAATCCGTTACGAGGGCGAGGTCGTCGCCCGCAAGGTCGGCAAGCGCGCGTGAGGAGCAGGCAATGTCAGTAGTGACGAAGGAAGCTCGTCGATTGAAGCGTCGTCGGCGCGTTCGCGCGAAGGTGTCCGGCACGGCCGCACGTCCGCGCGTCTCGGTCTTTCGCTCCAATCGCGGCATCTCTGCCCAGCTGATCGACGACGTCTCCGCCCGCACGCTCGCCGCCGTGAGCTGGACCGAGGCCGCGCTGCGCGAGCTTGCCCCAACGGAGCGCGCGACCCGCGCCGGTGCCCTGCTTGCGGAGCGCGCGGGCGCCGCCGGCGTCAGCACAGCCGTGTTCGATCGCGGTGGCTACCTCTACCACGGCCAGGTCAAGGCGCTCGCGGAGGGGGCGCGGGAAGCCGGCCTGACGCTCTAAGGGCCGCTGCTACGCTAACCCGCTGATGCGAATCGATCGAACAGTCAGTGCCGCCGGACTTGACCTCCAGGAGCGCGTCGTCGAGATCAACCGCGTCGCCAAGGTCGTAAAGGGGGGGCGGCGGTTCTCGTTCACGGCCCTCGTGGTAGTGGGCGATGAGAAGGAAATCGTCGGCGTCGGCTACGGCAAGGCGAACGAGGTTCCGCTCGCGATCCAGAAGGGCGTCGAGCAGGCCAAGAAGTCGCTCTTCCGCGTGCCCAAGTACGGCTCGACGATCACCCACGAGACGACGGGCGTGTTCGGTGCGGGCAGGGTCTTCCTCAAGCCGGCCGCTCCCGGTGCCGGCGTGATAGCCGGTGGCGGGGTGCGCGCCGTGCTCGAACTCGCCGGGATCCACGACATCCTGTCCAAGAGCCTCGGCTCACAGAATCCGATCAACCTCGTGAAGGCGACCGTCGATGGCCTCAAGAGCCTTCGTACGCCGCTCGAGGTTGCCGAGCTTCGCGGCCTTTCGGTCGCCCAGGTGCTCGGCCTCGAAGACAAGCGGGTCGCTACGGCGGCCGCGACAGGCGGCGCCGAGCACCCAGCCGCCGAGGCCAAGACATGAGCCCGAGCACCAAGTCCGACGCGAGCATCCGCGTCACGCAAACTCGCTCGCGCAACGGCGCTGACAAAGCCCAGCTCGCAACGCTTCGCTCACTCGGCCTGCGTCACATCAGGCACACGGTCGAGGTCGTTGACACCGAGCAAACGCGCGGCATGCTCCACCGCGTCCGTCACCTCGTCAGCGTCGAGGAGCCATCGAAGTGAGTCCGGCAGCTCCCCGCGCGGCGGTGAAGAAGCCCACCGACCCTGAAGAGCCGGCGCAGGCTGACGCGCCGAAGGCGCGGGCGGCCGAGTATGTCGGACTGCACTCGCTACGTCCCGCCCCCGGTTCCCGCCGCCCGCGCAAGCGTGTCGGGCGCGGCGAAGGCTCGGGCACCGGCAAGACAGCAGGACGCGGCCAGAAGGGCTATGGCTCGCGGTCGGGCGCCAAGGACCGTGCCCGGTTCGAGGGTGGCCAGATGCCGATCCACATGCGGATGCGCAAGCTACGTGGTCCGAACAAGAAGCAGTCGATGCCGTTCGAGCCGTTTCGGACTCATACTCAACCAGTCAACCTTGCCGACCTCGAGGCCCGCTTCGAAGCCGGTGCCGACGTCACGCTCGACGCGCTCCGCGCCGCCGGCCTCGGCACGCGCAAGAACATCCCAGTCAAGATCCTGGCCTCCGGCGATCTGTCCAAGGGCTTGACGGTGCACGCGCACGCCTTCAGCAAGACGGCCCGCGAGCGGATCGAAGCGCTCGGCGGCAGCTGCGTCCAGATCGACAAGTAACCGGGCTCGATCACCGGATAAGGCGGGAGATGCGGAGCGCACGAGCAAGCGCATCATCCCCACCGGCGCTGGCGCTCCGCGCCTCGACGTGCAAACCCTTCCAGCGGAGGCCCGAAGGGGCCGAAGCCCCTCTAGACTGAGCGCTGGATGATCAGCACGATCCTCAGTTCGCTCTCGGTGCCGGAGATCCGCAGGAAGATCGGCTTCACGGCGCTGATGCTCGGGCTGTACCGCCTCGGCGCCCACATCACGGTGCCCGGAGTCAGCTCCAGCGCCGCCAAGAGCCTGTCCAACCAGGCCGGCTCTTCCGGCGGGATCCTGAGCTTCCTCAACCTGTTCTCGGGCGGAGCGCTGCTGCAGGTCGCGGTCTTTGCGCTCGGGATCATGCCCTACATCACGGCCTCGATCATCCTCCAGCTCCTGACCGTGGTCGTGCCCTCGCTCGAGAAGCTCTCCAAGGAGGGTGAGGTCGGGCAGGCCCGCATAACGCAGTACACGCGGTATTTGACCGTCGGGCTCGCCTTCGCCCAGTCGATCGGCTACGTCTTCCTGTTCCGCTCGCTGAGCAGCGCCTCGCAGCCGATCATTCCCCAGTTCGACCTGCAGCACATCTTCCTGATCGTGATGTCGATGACCGCCGGGACCGTGCTCGTCATGTGGATGGGCGAGCTGATCACCCAGCGCGGCATCGGCAACGGCATCTCGCTGATGATCTTCGCCTCGATCGTCTCGCGCCTGCCGAGCGCTGCGCAGACCTGGTACACGTCGGACAACCAGGTCTTCAAGGTGGTCCTGCCGTTCCTCGTCCTCGCCGTTGTGGCGGCCGTCGTCTTCGTGCAGGAGGGCCAGCGGCGGATTCCGGTGCAGTACGCAAAGCGCGTGATCGGCCGACGCATGACCTCAGGCGGTCAGACCTACCTGCCGCTGCGCGTCAACATGGCCGGCGTCATCCCGGTGATCTTCGCCGCCTCGCTGATGGCGTTCCCACCGACGGTCGGCCAGTTACTGCACACGCACTGGTCGCAGCAGATCGCCGACTTCTTTTCGCCGAGCGGCTGGCATTACATCCTCGGCGAGGCACTTCTGATCGTCGTCTTCACCTACTTCTACACGGCCGTGACTTTCAATCCGGTCGACCAAGCCGACAACCTGAAGAAGTACGGCGGCTTCATTCCGGGAGTCAGACCCGGTCGGCCGACGGCCGAGTTCCTCGATCGAATCCTCGCTCGGCTGACCTTCCCGGGAGCGCTCTATCTCGCTGCCGTCGCGGTCCTGCCGGCGATCGTCTACGCGCGCACCGGCGTGACGTTCAACTTCGGCGGAACTTCGATCATCATCGTCATCGGCGTCGCGCTCGACACGATGAAGCAGCTCGAGGCGCAGCTGATGATGCGCAACTACGAGGGCTTCCTGAAAGCCTAGAGTTGGCGCGGTACGCTTCGCCGTCTCCGCTCGCGCCGAACGCGTGAGGCGGGGAAGGGAGACCGCGATGGCCGAATTGAACCTCATCCTGCTCGGACCGCCGGGCGCTGGCAAAGGCACGCAGGCGAACCGCCTGACCGAGGATTTCGGCTTGCCCCACATCGCCACCGGCGACATCCTGCGTGCCGCCGTGGTGGCCGAGACCGCCCTCGGCAAGGAGGCGAAGCGCTACATGGACGCCGGGGAGCTCGTTCCCGACAGCGTCATCTCCGGGGTGATCCTCGAGCGCGTCGCCGAGGATGACGCCCGTGACGGCTTCCTCCTGGACGGCTTTCCGCGCACCGTCGATCAGGCCAACTCGCTCGGCAGCGAGATCGAGACGCTGGGTCGTCGGCTGACGGCCGCGCTGTTGATCGACGTCCCCGACGACATTGTCGTGAAGCGCATCAGCGGGCGACGCATGAACCCAACCACTGGCCGCATCTACCACGTCGACTTTGACCCGCCCAAGCAGGCCGGCCGCGACGACGAGGATGGCAGCGAGCTCGTCCAGCGCGACGACGATAGGGAGGAAACGGTGCGCAAGCGCCTGGTTGTATACCACCAGCAGACCGAGCCGCTGATCGGCTACTACGAGGAGCTCGGGCTGCTCCGGCGCTTCGACGGCACAGCCTCAGCGAGCGAGGTCCATGCGCACATCCGCGCGACGATCTCGACCTTGAAGCTCGAGGAGCAGCTTTGATCATCCGCAAATCGCCGGCGGAGGTGGACGCGATCGGCGCCGCAGGCGAGATCCTCGTCCGCACGCTTCGCCTGCTCGAGCGCCAGGTGCGTCCGGGCGTCAGCACCGCCGAGCTGGACCGGGCAGCCGAGCGCTACATCCGCTCGCAGGGGGCGCTTCCGACGTTCAAGGGCTACCGCGGTTTCCCCGGCTCGATCTGCGCTTCGCCGAACTCGATGATCGTGCACGGGATTCCCGGCCCTTACCGGCTCGAGCGGGGCGACGTGATATCGCTCGACGTCGGTGTCACGCTCGACGGCTGGGTCGCCGACGCCGCGCGTACCCTGCCGGTGGGCCCCATCAGCTCGGTCGCAGCGCATCTGCTCGAAGCGACTGAGCGATCGCTGTTTCGCGGGGTGGAGCAGTGCGTCGCCGGCAACCGGCTCGGCGATGTCTCGCACGCGATTCAGGCCTCCGCAGAGGGCGATGGCCTCGCGGTCGTACGGTCGCTCGTGGGCCATGGAGTCGGCCGCAGCATGCACGAGGATCCGCAGATACCGAACTTTGGTGAGCCCGGTAAGGGCCCGCGCCTGCAGGAGGGAATGGTGCTCGCGATCGAGCCGATGACAACGACG
>JBEKBL010000121.1:0-6326 GCA_050015415.1 Solirubrobacteraceae bacterium | reverse complement strand
TTCTACCGCACGATGCTGATCGGCCGTGCGGCCGGGTTCGCCCCAGGTCCGCCGGTGATCGGCCCGTGGCGCCCGCTGCGCCTCGAACGGCGCCGGCGGGTCTCCGTGGACGCGGTCGAGCTGCGTCCGCGCATCGAGGACGGTGCCGGCGTGCTGTCCGCCGTGATCGAGCTGCGCGCGCTCGGTGGGCAAGCGCTCGAGGCGGTCGAGCTGGCGCTCAGCGGCGGCGGTGGGGTGCAGCGGGCCGAGCTCGAGTGCCAGCGATCGCCAGCCGGCGTCAGCGCGAGTGGCGAGCTTCGCGTCGCCGACGTTGCGCGCTGGTGGCCGCACACCCACGGTGTCCCGGCGCTCTACGACGTCACGATCACAGCGACCGTGGCCGGCGAGGAGGTCGCGATCGACGCCGGTCGCGTTGGATTTCGCGAGCTGGCCGGGGGTGAGGATCTCGAAGCCCGCGGCTTGCAGCTCCAGATCAACGGCGCGCCGGTGTTCGTGCGCGGCGCGGTCTGGATGGCGCTCGAGGCGCAGGGTCCGGCGCCGTCGGCCGCTGATCTGCGATCCGCGCTCGAGCTCGTCCGTGCCGGCGGGATGAACATGCTGCGGATCCCCGGCACCGGCGCCTACGAGTCGCCGACCTTCCACGACCTCTGCGACGAGCTCGGGATTCTCGTCTGGCAGGACTTCATGTTCGCCAACCTCGACTATCCCGAGTCCGATCCGCCGTTCATGGAGGCGGTCGAGCGCGAGGTCGACGGCGTGCTGCGCGATCTCGGCGGCCGGCCAAGCCTCGCCGTACTGTGTGGCTCGAGCGAGGTCGCCCAGCAGGTGGCGATGGTTGGCCTCGATCCCGCGCTCGCGAGCGGCCCGCTCTTTGGCGAGCTGCTACCGCGGCTCGTCGCGGCAGCCGAGCTGGACGCCGTGTACGTGCCTTCGGCGCCGTGGGGGGGCGCGATGCCGTTTCGCCCCGACCGCGGGATCGCGAGCTACTTCGGCGTCGGCGGCTACCGCCGGCCACTGGAAGATGCCCGCCGGGCGGACGTCCTGTTCGCCGCCGAATGCCTGGCGATCGCGAACGTGCCCGATGAGGAGATCGTCGCGCAGATCGCGCCGGAGGTTTCGAGCGCGACCGTCGTTTCGGACGCCCGCTGGAGGGCGTCGGCGCCGCGCGACCCTGGCGCTACCTGGGACTTCCACGACGTGCGCGACCACTACCTCGGCGTGCTCTTCGGTGTCGATCCCGACGAGTTGCGTGCCAGCGACCCCGAGCGCTACCTCGAGCTGTCACGCGCGGCCAGCGGCGAGGTCATGGCAGAGGTGTTCGGCGAGTGGCGGCGCCGCGATACGCGCTGCGGCGGCGGGATCGTCCTGTGCCTGCGCGATCTGCGCCCCGGCGCCGGCTGGGGCGTGCTCGACAGTCGCGGCGAGCCTAAGGTCGTCTACCACCACCTGCGCCGCGTGCTCGCACCGCGGGCGGTATGGAGCACCGACGACGGCCAGTCGGGGATCGTCGCCCACGTCGCCAACGACGACCCGAGCGAGCTTCGAGCCAACCTGCGCATCGGGCTCTATCGCGACCAGGAGCTCTCGGTCGGCGAGGTCACAGAGCCGATCGTGCTGGCGCCACACAGCCAGCAGGCCTACGACGTCGAGGGCCTGCTCGGCCGTTTCGTCGACATCTCCTGGGCCTACCGCTTCGGCCCCCCGGCACAGGACGTCGTCGCGCTGAGCCTCGAGCGCGAGCAGGACGGCGTCAGCGAGCTGATCTCACAGGCCTTCCGACTTCCGGCCGGCCGGCCGAGCGTCCGCGAAACGGCGTCCGAGCTCGGGCTCGTGGCGGTGCTCGAGCAGAGCGATCACCAGCAAGCCGTGATCCGCGTGCAGTCGCGGCGCTTCGCCTACGGAGTGCGCATCCATTGCCCAGGGTTTCGCGCAGCCGACAACGCCTTCTCGATCGAGCCGGGCGGCTTGCGGCGCGTCGAGCTGACCCGCCTCGCTGCGGACGCGGAGGCGTCAGGCGCCACGCTCAGCGCCCTCAACCTCGAGGGCCGGGTCGCGCTACGCTCCGAATGAAAGCGCGTCACGATCGCATGCGGACCGCGAGCTGAGGGCGGCGGCAATGCTCCGAAAAGAGCGGAATTTGCGAAGAACCGCACACCGCGTGGTGTAAAAAGTTGCCCGTTGAAATACGGCCAACCCTTGTTATCCTCGAATCATCACTGAGTTTTCTCAGCGTCGCGGTGATGAACCGCTATCGGCGCCCGCATCACCCTCAGCGCCAGCACCCCGACCCGCTCAAGAAGCTCGCCGAGAGCACGATGAAGGTATGAGAACGGGATGAGCTCGACCAACGGCAAGAACGGCAATCACGGCGTCAGCGCCAGCAGCGGCATGAGTGCGCCCAACGGCGCCAGCGCCAGCAACGGCGCCAGCGCCAGCAACGGCCGGGCGGGCGCCACGCGCCCGCAGCAGCCCGTCTACCTGCAGCTCGAGCCCGATCCGGTGTTCGCTGTGCTGCACGCTCCGAGCGGCGCGCGCCGACGGGTCGGCGTGGTCCTCTGTGCGCCGTTTGGCTGGGAGGAGATCTGCGCTCATCGCAGCTTCCTGCGCTGGGCCGAAGCCTTCGCCGAAGCCGGCTTCCCGGCGCTTCGCTTCGACCTTCCCGGAAGCGGCGAGAGCGCCGGATCGCCGCGAGATCCGAAGCGCCTGGACACATGGACGAGGGCGGTTGACGCCGCCGCGAGCTGGCTGAAGAGCTCCGCCGACTGCGACCGTGTCGTTGCGGTCGGAGTCGGGCTCGGCGGCATGCTTGCCTACCTCGCGGTCAGCGAAGGCGCGGCGGTCGATGACCTCGTGCTCTGGTCGGTTCCGGCCAAGGGCGATGCGATCGTGCGCGAGCTGCGAGCGATGGCGATGCTCGCCGCGGATCAGGCGGAGCGGCCGGCCGATCTCGAGAGTCCCGCGCCCGAGCCCGGCGAGCTCGAAGTCTGGGGATTCCTGCTGTCAGGCGAGACCGCAACCGCGCTCAAGCGCATTGACCTGACCGAGCGCGAGATACCGGGCGCTGCCGGGCGCCGCGTGCTGCTCATGGGTCGCGACCAGGCCGCCCCCGATCCGCGTCTGCTCGCGCACCTCGAGCAATCGGGCGCGAGCGTGACGAGCTCCCCGGGGCCTGGATACGAGCCGATGATGCGCCAGCCGAAGGTTGCGGAGGTGCCCTACAAGGCGTTCGGCATCGTGACCTCCTGGTTGAAGGCGTCAGAGGGTGGCGAGCAGAGCGTGCCGGTGAAGCCAACGCATCAGGTGCTGAGCGCCGATCATATGGACATCGAGGTTCACGACGCGACCATTCGCGAGTCGCCGTTCGAGCTCGACACGCCGGGTGGGACGGTCCGCGGTGTGCTGGTCGAGCCAACCCGTGGAGCCGAGTCCGGTCCGATCTGCGGCGTGCTGCTCAATTCGGGAGCCGTGCGACGCGTCGGAATGAACCGCATCTGGGTCGAGACGTCGCGCCGCTGGGCTGCTCGTGGCGTGCCGACGCTGCGGCTCGACCTGCCGGGACTCGGCGACTCCGATGGCGACGAGCGGGCCTACGCGCATCCCGACGCCTTCTACCGCACAGAGTTCGTTGCCTTTGTCGTCGACGCGCTCGACGCGCTCGAGGCGCGCGGTCTTCCCGGCGGATTCGTGCTCTCGGGCCTCTGCGCTGGGGCTTACTGGAGCTTTCAGACGGCGCTCGCCGACGAGCGCGTGCATGGGACGGTGATGCTCAATCTGTACCGCTTCTCCACCGCGAGTGAGCTTGACGCGGGACGGATCGCGCGGCGCGCACGGCAGCTGTACCGCAGCGGTGTGCTCTGGAGCACGATGCGCGACGCCGTCGCCGACGGGACGATCGCGGGAATGCTCCGGGCGATCGCGCGGAACCCGCAGAAGCTCTTGCACCGCGAGGCCGAGCCTGAGATCTCGAGTGCGCTCAACGCCGAGATGGCGCAGCTCGAAGAGCGCGGCGTCGCGCGGACGCTGCTGATGAGCCTTGGCGAGCCGATCGCACAGGACATCATCGACGCGGGCCTTGACGAGACCGAGCCGTGGCCGGGCGTCACCTTCGAGCGGATTCCGATCCGCGATCACGGCTTCCGTCCGGTCTGGGCCCAGCTGTTCGTCAACGACGCCCTCGACCGTGGCCTCGATCGCGCGATCAGCGCGGCCGGCGAGCGGGTCGCGGCAGCTTCCTAGGCTTTACCGGCCGGTCGCTGCGCGCTGCGGCGCCGGCTCTGCGAGTTGGCTTCAGGCGGTGGCGACGGCGCGAGCGCCCGCAGGTGTGGATCGCAGTTCGCCGCGCGGTCGGGTCAGCGGCGAACTTGGCTTGCTGAACTCCTCGCCACGGCCGCGACTGTGCATGTCGCGGCCATGGCGATCGTTCGCGTCGTCTTAGTGTTGCCAGACGCGGACGTAGTCGACGCGTAGGCTGGTTGGTGCGGTGATCGTGCCGTTGGGGTCGCTGCCGAGGCTGAGGATCAGGTACATCGGTGCGCCGGCGATCGTGGTGTTGGTGGCGCCGCAGGCGCTGCCGCTGGTTTCGAGGCAGCCGATGTCCTTGCCGTCGTAGTACCAGGTGACGATCCCGGGTTCCCAGTCGGCGGCGAAGGTGTGCCAGCCGCCGGTGTAGGTTCCTGGCGGGCAGCCGGTGATGCCGCCCTCGCCGGTGCCGGCGCCGTTGTTGGTTGGCCCGTGGTAGTGGCCGCAGATCGAGCCGCCGAGGCCTTCGGCGACGTCGATCTCGCCGTCGGCAGGCCAGCTCTGGCCGTCGGTCCAGACATCGGGCCAGTCAGCGACCTGGCCGTTGCTGGTCGTCGGAAGCCAGACGCGGAACTCGACCAGACCATAGGTGAAGCTGAACTTGCCGTTCGTCGTGACCATCCCCGACGTATACGGATGCGAGCCGTTGTCGCAGCTCTCCGTTTCCTTGGTGAAGTTCAGGTCGAGTTCGCCGTTTGCCTCGACGACGTGGCTCGGGTCATAGCACTCGGGCTCCGAGGCGCCACCGATTCCGCCCGTGATGCCCGAGCCGAACCAGCCCGTCGACCAGTACTGCGTGTTCAGGCCCGATCCATTGAACTCGTCATCGAAGATCAAATGCCAACTCCCGCCAACACCAGTCGGCACCGGCACGCTCGGCGCGGCCGTTGAGGAAGAACCCGAGGAGCCGGCGGTCGACGGCGTCGAGCTTGCGGGCTTCGGCTTCGTCACCCTCACCACGGGGGGAAGGGCCCCGATGCGCTTGACGACGATGCGCAGCGTCGGGCGCCCGTGGACCCGCGTCTCGTCGATCGTCAGCACCCGTCCGTGAACCTTGACGGTCGCTTTGACCACCGTCGCCCGCCCGGGCCCACGAGTCCGAGCTCGGCGTGCGTGGGCTCCAATCTTGAGTCTCACGGCGCCATGGCGTGCAACCGCTGGCCACGTGATCGCGATCCGCACCGAGTAAACGCCGGGACGAGCGACCGCCTTGTGCAGCAAGACCGTGGCCTTCCGACCGTGCGCGTGGCTGTGGTGGTGGCCCTTGTGCCGCGCGGAGTCAGAGTGCGCCACCGCCTGAAGCGGTGCCGTGACTGCCCCGAGCACCGCGAGCGTCGATACGATCCCCACGACTGACCGGGTTCGCCCCACGTTTCTTCCATCGGCCGACCCGCATCACTTCTGAAGGGCGGTCCGGACGTTTGTGCGAGTGCCGGCCGAGCACCCTGGACGCGACCTGGACGGTGGCCGGAAAACCGCGACGTTATCGAGCATTGGCCACGACCCGGCGACTCACAAAACCCCGCAAATTGCGGTAATTCGGTTGGCCGAGATCCGTTAATTCCCCGGTTATGTGTCCAAGCTGCATGATAGCTTGCAGCCAACACGCCGAATCCACGGCCGGAAGCCGAGGAACCGGGGACCCAGGTTGTCTTGGGGCGAATCGTGCGGATTTCCGCAAGTAGCGAGGCAGTTGATCGCGAGCCCGTCAGCTAACTCGGTAGGCCTGAAGAAATAGAGGTTCGTCTAATGAGGCGTCACCCCCTCGATCTGGTTAGGGCACGCGCGGGCACCCTTTCGCGCGGCGCACGAGCCGGAACCGACCCGGTGCACGTGATGCATCGCAGCATCCGACCGAGCGCCAGCCGGAGCAGCCGTCGGCTGCGCACCGCTCGGCGCTCTCTGCTCACGCTCGCTCTTCTGGCGGCGCCCACGGTGTTTGCGGCCAATGCCGCGGCAGCGCAGGTCGCGCCGCCGTTCACCCCCGTAGCCGAAAGCATCCTCGCGCGCGCCGACGGGCCCAAGGC
>JBEKBL010000120.1:0-6344 GCA_050015415.1 Solirubrobacteraceae bacterium | reverse complement strand
CCGTCCGCCAGCTCGTCCCGTCCGACGGTCCGAAGGAGAACGATTCGAACACCGAGTTGGCGAAGCTCGGGAAGCCGTTGCCGACCTGCCCGGGCTGCGGGAAGACGCAGATGTTGAGCATCATCGCCCGATGACTCGAGTTGTTGACGATCGCCTTGTGGATCGCTCCGTAGGCGACCGACGGCTTGAGGTGAAGGTCGTCGCCGCCGCAGAAGTCGACCTTCACCGCGTCGAAGCCCCATTTTGCGAAGGTGTTGATGTCCTGCTGATAGTGACCGTACATCCCCTCGTTGATGCCGCCGCAGCCGTTGATCCCGGCGTCGGTGTAGAGCCCGACCTTGAAGCCCTCGGCGTGGAGCGTGCTCGCAAGCCAGGCCATGCCGTGCGGCCACTCGGTGGGATTGACGGCGATCTGCCCGTTCGCGTCGCGGTGGCCCTGCCACCAGCCCACGTCGAGCCAGATCAGCCGGTAACCGGCCTTCTGCAGTCCGCTCGTGATCAGGTTGCTCGCCTGCTCGAGGACGGTCGACTCGCTGATCCGCGCGCCGAAGGCGAAGTACGTGTCCCAGCCCATGTAGGGCGTCGCGGCAACGATTTTCGTGGTCTTCGCGCCGGCCGCCGGCGCCAGCGAGGCGGCGAGCAGCGCGCCGGCCAGCAGTGGCGCCACGAGCCGCCAACGCAGTACTCGCCGCCGCCGTTGCCGGCGTGGCTCAGGCGGCATGGCGGCGTGCGTGATGGCCTTCCGTGAGTGTGATCGACTGCCTGCGGATCGTTCCGCTGACCACGCCGACGATCGTCCCGCTGACTGTCAGCGTCGCCTTCACGTGGTGCTTGCTGGCGAGCAGCCGGCGGCCGGTGGCGTTCAGCGACAGCATCACCTTGAGGCTCGCGCCGATCGCGAGCCGCTCCGTCTTCGAGCCGATCGAGACGGCGTGGCGACCGGAGCCGGCCGTCAGGCGCAGCGAGATCGTGCACTGCGAGAGGGCCTGTGGCGAGCAGGTGATCGTCGTCGTGACCACGCCGCTGGTGGCGGACGTGTTGGCGACCGTCGTCTCGTCGATCGTGCCGAGCGTCTCCGCCGGAACCGACACGTAGGCGCTGCTCGAGCCCGCCGTGCCGCCGTCACCGCTGACCATCACGTTGCAGTAGAGATGGTGCGACTCGTCGGCCAGCGCGACGATGTAGGTGGCCGCGGTGGCACCGGCGATCGTCGTCGTGTCGCGAACCCACTTGTAGGTGAGGGTCAGGCCGGCGGGGACGCTCCCGCCAACGCCGCACGTCAGCTTGTCGCCGACCGCCGGGGTGCCGCTGATCGATACCGATGGCCGGATCTGCGCGGCGGTCGTGAACGTCGCGTTGGCGCCGCTCGCGCTGCCGTCGCTGCTTGTCGCGACGATCTCGAAGTCGTACGCCGTGCTCGCAGTGAGGCCGCTGAGCTGAGCCGTGACGGTCTGGGCGCCGCCGGTCGCCGACGGCGCGCTCGAGCACGGCACGCTGCTGCCGTAAGCGGTGCTGGTCCCGTAGTTGAAGGTGCAGCTCGTGATCGTGGCGTCGTTCGGCGTGACGGTTGCGCTGAGCGTGGCGGTCGTCTGCGAGATCGCGCTGGCGGCGCCGGTCGCGACGGTCGGAGCCGGCAGCTTGCCGGTCAGCGCGTCGGCGCCGTCGACTGCCGCGCAGAGACCGTCTGAGACGCACGAGACCGCGGTCAAGCCCGTGCCGTCCGGCGTTGCTCCGCTCCAGGCCGGCGTCGTCGACGCCGGAGCGTCGCTCTCGTAGATGTCGCCGTGGGAGTCTCCCGCGATGCAGAAGGCGCCGGTCGTGCAGCTCACGGCGGTCAGTCCGTAGGAGCCGGGGATGTGTGTCGAGCTCCAGGTCGAGGTGGTTGAAGCGGGTGTGCTGGCGATCGCGTAGCCGGAGGAGTCGACGGCCACGCAAGTGCCGCCGCTCGAGCAGGACACGCCGCTGAGACCGGCGCCGTCGCTGTACACGGGAGTCCACGCTCCGCTGGTCGTCGGGGTCGTGCTGACGAGGATGTTGCCGGCCGTGTCCACGGCGACGCAGAGCGCGCTGCTCGCACAGGAGACCCCGACCAGGTCGTTGCCGGAGTCGATCGTCCCAAGGGAGGTCCAACCGCCGCCGATCGAGCCGTAGACAGCGCCTCCGCTCGAGTCGACGGCAAGGCAGAACGACGCACTCGGACACGACACGCTGGTCAGGTTGTGGGTGTCGGAAGTTGAAGCCGGTGCCCAAACGCTGCCGGGGGCCGTCGTTGTGGTGATCGCGCCGGTGTCGCCGACCGCGGCGCAGGACGTCGTCCCGGGCACGCACGAAACGGCGAGCAGGTTGTGTGCGGCGTTCGTGGTGACGTCCTGCCAGGTCGCGCTCGAGCTCGGCGCCGTGTTGACCTTGGCGTTCGTGGTGGCGACGGCAACACAGAGCCCGTATGACGGGCAGGAGACGCCGTCGAGACCGGAGGCCACGCCCGTCGGCGAGCTCCACGACGGCGCCGCTGCTGCGCTGGCCGACGCCGTCAGAGCGAGCGTCGCGGCGAGTGCGACCGCGACCGCGACGCCGAGCCGGAGGCGGCGGTGAAGCATCCCGTCCATGCTGTCGCGCGTCGCATTGCCTGTCACTGCTTTACCCGTAACGCATCGCGTGCCGAATCGGAGCGGTGCAGCCAAGAGGCTGCCCTCCGCCCGATCATTCGAGGGTAGTGCATAACGAGGAAATCGGTGCAAGCGCTCGCCCTGCCCGCCACGTTAGGCTGGGGAGGGTTGCTCGGGCTGATCCTCACGAACCTGACGCGTCGCCTCGGTCGGACCGTCCTGACCGCCTTTGGCGTCGGCGTCGGCGTCGCCACGATCGTCGCGCTGCTGTCGCTCAGCACCGGCCTCACGAACACCGCCGCCGGTCTCGTGCATCTCGGCGGCTCGGATCTCGGGGTGTTCCAGGCGGGTGTCGCCGATCCGACCGCATCGCTGCTACCGATGTCGGTTGTCGGTCGGCTCGAGCGCAACAGCGACGTTGCCGCGGCCACGCCGTTATTGCTCGTCGTCAGTGCCGTGAAGGCAGATCCCTCCTCGATCGTCTTCGGCGCGCAGCCCGACGGCTTCTTCCAGCGGCGCCTGGTCTTCGTTTCCGGCCACCCGGCCGCCGGCGCCGGGGTCGAGGTGGGCGATCGCCTAGCGAGCCAGGCCCACGTTCATCCGGGCGGTTCGCTGACTCTCAGCGGTCACCACTTCACGGTCTCCGGCATCTACCACTCGGGCGTGCTCTTCGAGGATCTCGGGGCCGTTCTCCCGCTCGGCGTCGCGCAGCGACTCAGCGGCCGCCAAGGGGAGACGACGACGATCGCGGTGGAGCTCGCGCCGGGCATCGCTCCCAGCGCCGCCAGCCGCTCGATCCGCTCAGAGCTGCCGGGCACGCTCGTGATCGCCGACGCCGGCGAGGCGGCGCGCGCCGGCGCCAACGAGGCACTGGTCCACAACGCAACGCTCGTGATCATCATCATCGCGCTGATCATCGGCGCCGTCAGTGTGACCAACACGATGGCGATGTCGGTGCTCGAGCGCCAGGGCGAGCTCGCCCTGCTGAGCGCAATGGGCTGGAGCTCCGGCCGGGTCGCGACGCTGATCGTCGGTGAAGGCCTCGGCGTGAGCCTGCTCGGCGCGGCGCTCGGTCTCCTGCTCGGCGTCCTCGGCAGCCAGCTGTTGGTCGATGCGATGGGCGTCGGAGCCTACGTTTCGCCGTCGATCACCGCCTGGGGTCTCGGGCGCGGGCTCCTCGTGGGCGTCTCGATCGGCGTGCTGGGCGGCATCTATCCGGCCTGGCGCATCACACGGATGCCGCTGCTGCGGGGCCTGGCAAGGGCCTAGCTGCGGGGGCCAGCTTCGCTGGCCGTCCTCGCTAGGACCGCCTGAGCGTGTTGTGGCGCGCGGCGGCTCGATCAGTCGCGGCGAACCAGCGGCGCGCGGCGAATCGAGCAGCCGGTTGCGCCTGACTCTACGTTGAGCCGCTAGGACGGGGGCGGCGAGCGGAGCTCGCCGCCGAGGACCCCATCCGTGACCGTCAGCATCCTGTCGGCTTGCTCGCCGACCTGGGCGTCGTAGGAGACGATGATCAGCGTCATGCCGCGGCGCGCGCGGAGCTCGGCGAGAAGGTCGAGGATCAACTGTGAGGTGGTCGAGTCGACGGCCCCCGTCGGCTCGTCGGCGAGCAGCAGGCGGGGCTCGTTGGCGAGTGCGCGCGCGAGCGCGACGCGCTGGCGCTCGCCGCCCGAGAGCTCGGCGGGCCGGTGCTCGGCGCGGTCGGCCAGGCCGACCTCGGCGAGCAGCTCGAGCGCGCGCGCGTGACGCTCGGAGCGACGCATGCCGGCGCCGATCAGTGCGACCTCGATGTTTGCGCTCGCAGTGAGGTTGGCGAGCAGGAAGTGCTGCTGAAAGACGAAGCCGACGAGCTCGCGACGGTGGCGTGGCGCCCCCGGTTCGCGCCAGACCTCGCGTCCGTCGATCAGGATGCTGCCGCTGGAAGGCTGGTCGAGTCCGCCGATCAGGTTGAGCAGCGTGCTCTTACCCGACCCGGATCGCCCCGTGATCGCGAGCATCTCGCCGGGATCGGCGTGCAGCGTCGCGTCGGCGAGGGCCTGCACGGAGCCGTAGCGCCGGCTCACGTGCTCGACGACGACCTCAGCACCCGCGCTGGACGCTCGCCCCGCGGGCGGCCGCGCCGTCGCCACTGCGCTGGCCTGGCTCATTTCGCGCCCGCCGTGATCGCCCAGTCGAGCTTCGCCGTGTGGCCGGCGTCCTCGATCACGACCTGCAGCGTCAACGGTTCGCCCGCCGCGTCGGGTGGGAAGACGAGCGTGTCGCTGAAGTGCCCCACGAACCTGAAGTGCTTGTTGCTTCGCGGGTACTGCGTCGAAACGACCGTGAAGCCGAGCAGGAACTGGTACTCGGCGCTTGCGTGCGCCGCCTTGCCGTTCAGCGTCGCGCTCACCTCGAGCGGCCACTTCGCGTTGATCTTCGGGTGGTGCGTGCCCGGCACCATCGTCGCCACGAGCGGCCCGGAGCTTTCACTGCACGGCTGGCCCGCCGTTGCCGCCTTGCTCGTGCACGAGACGGTCTTCGCCGCCTCGGCGCCGCCGGCAAGTACCAGGGACGCCACCGCGACAGCAGCACACGCCAGCAGGGATCGCCGCATCGCTCTCTCCTCGAGCAACTGCACGGTCAAAGGCCGATCATAGCCCTAGGAACCGGCGGCTTCCGCGGCCGCCTCAGCGTCCGCGAGACGGCGCTCCACCAGATCGAGCCCGCGGTCCCAGAAGCCGGGATCGCCGAGGTCGATGCCGACGATCGCAGCGAGCTCCTCCGGGCTGCGCGAGCTGCCGCTCGCGAGCAGCTCGACGTAGCGCTCCTCGAAGGCCGGACCCTCCTCGAGGTAGCGCTCGTAGACTGAAAGTGCGAGCAGCTGGCCGTAGGCGTAGGCGTAAACGTAGCCGGGACTCCCGATGAAGTGGGGGATGTAGGACCACCAGCAGCGGTAGCCGTCGGTGACCTCGACCGAGTCGCCGAGCAGCTCTTCCTGGCTCTGTGTCCACAGCTCGCCGAGGCGGGCGACTGACAGCTCACCGGAGTCGCGACGCTCGTTGTGGACGAGATCCTCGAAGCCGTTCATCGCGACCTGCCGGAAGACCGTCGCGATTGCGTCCTCGATGTTCTCGGCGAGCAGCGCGAGGCGTGCGGCGGGGTTCGGCGATTCCTCGAGCAGCCGCTCGAATGTCAGCGTCTCGCCGAACACCGACGCGGTCTCCGCGAGCGTCAGCGGCGTGTCCTGCTGGAAGATGCCCTGGCTGGCAGCCAGGGCGAAGTGGACGCCGTGGCCGAGCTCATGGGCGAGCGTCAGCACATCGCGCCGCCGGCTCGTGTAGTTGAGCATCACGTAGGGGTGGACGGACGGCACGGTGCCGCTACAGAACGCGCCGCCACGCTTGCCCGGGCCGGGCGGTGCGTCGATCCACTGCTCGTCGAAGAACCGCTCGACGATCCCGCCCAGCGTCGAGGAGAAGCCGCCGTAGACGTCCTGCACGAGCGAGCGCGCCTCCGCCCATGGGACCGTCAGCTCGTCGCTCTCGAGCGGCGCGATCCGGTCGTAGTCGGCAAGCCGGTCGAGGCCGAGGAGTCTTGCCTTCAGCCGGTACCAGCGACGCGGCAGCTCATAGCGCGCACGCACCGCTGCGACGAGCGCCGCCACCGACTCGTCGCTCGCCTCGTTCGAGAGGTTGCGCGCGGCAAGCCAGTTGGGAAAGGAACGCAGCCGGTCGTCGGTCGCCTTGTCGACGAGCAGGG
>JBEKBL010000119.1:0-6365 GCA_050015415.1 Solirubrobacteraceae bacterium | reverse complement strand
GGCCACCGCCGAGCGGAAGCCGGCGTCGATCACCGCTCCGCGCACGTGTTGGTCGTGAGCGCCGTGCGGATAGGCGAACGTGTCGATCGACTGCTCGAGCCGCTGCTCCAGCGCGTGCTTGCCCTCCCCTATCTCCTGTGCCGCGTCGGCGAGCGGCAGCTCGTCGAGATGGGGATGGGTCACGGAGTGGGCGCCGATCTCCGCGCCGCTCGCTGCGATCTCGCGAGCAGCCTCGCTGCTGATCCCGGACGCGTCGTCGAGCCGGTTCGAGGTGATGTAGACGGTGCTGGTGAGACCCCGCGAGTGCAGAGCCTCAACCGCTGTCAGGGTGTCCGCAAAGCCGTCGTCGAAGGTGACCGCAACCGCCCGAGCGGGCAGCGGCCGCTCGCCGCGGAGGGCGCGCGCGTATTCCGAGATCGTCAGTGCGACGCGCCCCGAGGCCGCGATCGCCTCGACGTGCTCGGCGAAGCTCGCCGGCTTGACCGTGAACGGCTCCTGTCCCGCTGCCGGGACGTCTGAGACCGAGTGGTAGACGAACACCGGGACGAGCACGGCCGGCGGCTGCTCGCCAGACACCGATGCATCGTCAGTCATCACTGGCGATGCGCAGCACCCACCCGGAGGGCGATGCCTGGGGCTCGTGAAACGTCGGATGCCAGGCGTCCGGATCGACCGGGATGTGTCGGCGCGAAAGCCGCTCCCCGAGGATCGCGCGCAGCACGCGAAACCCGTCGCGCACGGCGTGGAGGTTGCTCTCACCATGGAGCCGCTTGTGCTCAACCGAGGGCACCTCGACAACCGAAAGCCCGGCCCGGGCCACGCGAACGTTGATCAAGGTCTCCACCTCGAAGCCCGTGCACGTGACGTTCATGTCCGGCAGGCAATGCCGCCAGAAGGCGTTGTAGCCGTAGCAGAGGTCCGTGTAGTGCGTGCGGAAGAGCACGTTGACCGCGAGCCCGAGCGCCCAGTTCCCGCCGGAGCGCAGTGGCGTGATGTCGTGACTGCACCCGCCTTCGGCGAAGCGTGAGCCCTTGGCAAAGTCGCTGCCGGCGAGCAGCGCGTTGACAAACTGGGGGATCTCGGCCGGATCGTTTGAGCCGTCGGCGTCGATCATCACGATGATGTCGCCGGTCGCCGCAGCAAAGCCGCACGCGAGCGCGTTTCCCTTACCCGTCTCGACCTGCAGCACGATGCGAATGTCGGGCCGGATCATCTGGGCAACCGCGATCGTGTCATCGATCGAGTGCCCGTCGACGAGCACGACCTCATCGACGATGTCGGGCAGCCGCGTGAGGACGTGCGGGAGGTTGCTCGCCTCGTTGAGCGTCGGAATCACGACGCTGATCCGTGGGATCTTCACGTTGTGCGGGGCGTCCGGGTACTCGCCGTCACCGGCCATGGCCTCGTCGAGGGCGCTCATCGGATCCTCATCAAGGGCGTTTCTATCGTGTGCGGAAGACGGCGTGCGCTCGGCAGGCCGGCCGAGGCCGTCGTTGGCGTTCGCCTCACGGCTAGTTCGGGGCTCGCACAAAGGTCCACCTGTGAAGTGTTAACGCAAAAGCGGCGGAATCGGACCAAGAAGGGCAATAAGTTCCCCTGCCGCCGTCCCGAGCCCGCTGGCCACTGGACGTTTGGTCGATGCCGAAGCGTGCCCGTCAGCTCAGTCCGAGCGCGCCGAGGTAGGCGTCGGCAACGCGCTCAAAGCCGCTGATCGCGGCGTGGGCTCGAGCGGCCGTCGCGAGCCGCGCTCTCCGCGCGCGGTCTGCGAGCAGCTCCTCGATCCGCTCGGCGATCAGCGCCGGCTCGGCCGAGACGGGCACGCGCACCACGACATCGTCCGGCAGCTCGCCGGCCCACCCGAGGTCGCTGACGATCGTCGCCAGCCCGGCGGCGAGGCAGTCGGCGATCGCGCTGGACGCCTCGCCAGTCGCCACGGTGCGCAGCTGAACGGCGACGGCGGCCGTTTGCAGCAGCTGCGAGTAGCGCTCGTGCTCGACGTGGCCGACGATCTCGACTCGACCCTGCGGCGCGTGCTCGGACGCGTAGGCGTCCCAGTGTCTGCGGTCGGCGTCCTCGATTGGCCCGGCGATGACGAGCCGCGCCCGCGGTCGGCGCGCCGCGACGAGGCCAAAGGCGCCGATCAGGCTTGCGATGCCCTTGATCGCGTTGACGACCCCGAGATGGAGGATCACCGGGTCGTCGCGGACCTCGACGGGCTGCGAGGCACCAGCAGCGAGCGGCGGCATGCCAAAGGGCAGGACACTCGCTGGCCCGCGGGCGATCGCCCCGCTGTCTTCGTCGAGCATCCGGAGCGCGTAGCGCGAGTTCACGAAGCTCTGCTGCGCGAGGGCGCGGATCTCGCGCGTCATGAAGACGCCGAGCTCTGCCAGCCTGCCCCAGTCGGGGAGGCCCCGCTCGAAGGCCCCGGCGGGCAGCTCGCCGGCGTAGGTCTGCTCGATTCGCTCAATCAGCGCGGCGTGCGGACGATCCGGAAACGCTACGGCCGCGAGCGAGAAGTAGAGGCCTGTGAGCTGCACCTCATGGAAGTGAACGACTCCCGGATAGCGGCGCAGCAACTCCAGCGCGTGCAGGTGAAAGCGCGAGTTGCCGACGCAGTAGACGACGCGGTCGTAGGCGCTCAGCGACTCGCCAACGCCTGGCTCGGATGCTCCGAGCAGGCGAACGCCGTCTGAGCGCGACGGCGCGTACTCCCCCGGCGGCGCGGCGGTGATGACGTCGACGTCCACGCTCCTTGAGAGCGGCGCGCTCAGAAGCTCCGCGTAGCCGGCGATGCCCGACTGCTCCGGCGGCCACGGCGTGACGAGCGCGAGGCGCGGGCGGGCCGTCATCGCGGGCACAGTAGTGGCCGTTCGCGGAGCGTTGCGCCGGGAAGGGAGCTCGTCGTCGCAGTGACGCAACCCCGGCGAGAGAGGGCTGCCGGAGGTCGAGGGCGGGATTGGAACCTGCACACTTCGGGTCCCGGGCAGCCGAGGCGGTCAGTCGATGCTGCCGCGTGGCGCCGCCCACACGCTCTCAAACGACAGCGAGGTGTGCTGGGCGATCGTGTCGTAGTCATGGTCGAAATGAAGCACGCCCAAGTCCTCGCTCGCCGCAACGGCAGCGACTAGAAGATCGATCGGCTTGACCCGGTGGGAAACCCCCGCCGCCGCGACCAGCTCGCGCTGCGCACTGACAGCGGCCGCTCCAGCTTCGGTCCTTAGCGGCACGCGCGGGACGGCGTCGAGCTCCGCAGCGAGAGCAGCGAACTGCTCGGAGTCACGGGCGCTGTAGCTGATTTCCAACAGTGACGGCGGACAGAGCCACAGCTCTCCCTCGGCAAGCGAAGCCTCGACCGCCTCGCGCGAGGATCCGATGAGCCGCCCGTCGAGTAGCCGGGCCCACACCGAGCTGTCCAAGAGCAGCGCGCGTCCGTACCCGCTCAATGCGTCCAGCCACGCTCGCGAACCTCGTACGCGGCAGCGGCATCGAGCCCTTCTCCGCTACGTAGGCGATCGATCAACTGCCGGCGACGCTCGGCGTTGCTGGCCTCCTCAACGGCTGCGGCGTCCAACTCGCGTAGCCGTTCTCGCGCTCCAAGGATCACGAGATCGGCGAGTCGAACGCGCTCGCCCCGCCGGCGCAGCGCGTCGAGCGCGGCGCGAACGTGTGGCGTCTCCGTGACAGAGTGGCGAGGAAGACGTGTTGGCATGGCATCAGTGTAGCACCAGGTGCAGCACCAAATGAGGTTGCTCACATCGCCGTGCCACTCCGACGGGGTAGATCATTGACGACCACCCGTGCTCCAGCGACTCCCCTGAACTGGGTATGAAAATACCCAGTCCGCGAGGGCGCTGCCGGCGAGCGACCGTGGCAGACTCCCGCGCGTGACGCAGGCTGACCCCACGATCCGCGAACGGTGCCAGCGTCACGAGCCGAGCAGCGTCCACGGGCTCGACGCCCGCGTGTCGTGCCGCTGACGCCCGTCCTCGACGCGCAGCTGGGCCAGCCGGTCGTTCACCTGACCACGCGCCGGAGCCGATGATCGCCCTCACGATCGTGGTCGCGCTCGTCGCGGCGCTCACGCTGTGCCACAGCCTGTTCCTGCTCACGATGATGCTGTACGCGTGGGATGACCCGGATCGACTGGAGGCCGCCAAAGGTCCGTCAGCGCTCGACAAACCTCGGCTGAGGTTCACGGTCCTGCTGCCGGCGCGCTCCGAGGAGACCGTTATCGCGGAAACGATCCTGCGCGTGTGGCGAGCGCGGTACCCGCGCGAGCTACTCGAGATCGTGGTGATCTGCCAGCGCGGTGACAGTGCAACGATCGCGGCGGTCGAAGCGCAGATCGCGGAGCTCGGCGGCGACGGGGTGCGCCTAGAGACCTATGACGACGCGCCGTTCAACAAGCCGCACGCGCTTCAGGTCGGCTATCACGCTTCGACCGGCGAGGTGCTCGCGGTGTTCGACGCGGAGGACGACGTTGACAGCGATATCTTCGGAGTCGTCAATACGATGATGGGCCAGCAGGGCGTCGGCGTCGTGCAGGGCGCCGTCCAGTTGATGAACGTGGGCGATCACTGGTTCGCACCGTTCAACTGCCTCGAGTACTTCTTCCACTACCAGAGCAGGCTTCACTTCTACGCCCGCGTTGGCATGGTGCCGCTCGGCGGCAACACGGTGTTCATCCGCCGTGACCTGGTCGACCGGGTCGGTGGCTGGGACGTGACCTGCCTGACCGAGGACGCCGACATCGGCATGCGGATCAGCGCCCTGGGCGAGCCGATTGCCGTGGTCTCCGATAGCCGCTGGGCCACGCGCGAGGAGACGCCGCATAGCGTGGACGCGTTCGTGCGCCAGCGAACTCGCTGGCATCAGGGCTTCCTGCAGATTCTCGCCCGCGGGGTGTGGCTGCGCCTTCCCAGCCGGCGTTGCCGGCTGCTCGCTCTCATCACCCTTTCGCAGCCGATCATCGACGCAGCGCTCCTCGTGTGTGCGGTCCTGCTGCCACTGTCACTCCTGTTCCTGAAGCTCCCGGATGCCGTCGCCCTGCTCACCTTCATGCCGCTGTATGCCCTCGCGATGCAGCTGCTGGCCAACCTCGTCGGCGTTGTTCTGCTCGCGCGCAAGTTCGCCGTGCGGGTCCCGATCCGAACGGTGCTCGCGATGCCGATCACCTACCTCCCCTACCAGTGGATGGTCGCATTCAGCGCGCTCCGCGCGTTGCTGCGGTGCACGCTGCGACAGCTCGAATGGGAGAAGACCGAGCACCTCGGGGCTCACCGTCGTGCCGCGGTCATCGAGTTGGCCCCGCAAGAGGCCGCCGGGACTTGACCTACTTCCCGGTCTGGCGAGCACACCCCGTGGCAAGGGCCAGCGAGGCGCTGCGTCCGATCGCCCGGCCGTTTCGCCGCCACCGCGTGGCGTTGGCGATCGGCCTGCTGCTCGTCTGTATCGCCGTCGCTCACGGCTACAACATGCTCCACTGGCCGTATATCGAGGACGACGAGGGCGACTACCTCTCGCGCGCGTGGGCCGTCTTCCATCTCGGGAAGCTCACTCCTAACACCTACTACTACGACCACGTTCCGCTCGGGTGGATCCAGATCGCGATCTGGCGGTTGATTACCGGCGCGGCGCCGCTGTCGTCGCTGGCCTCCGGGCGCACGCTGATGCTTCTGTTCCAGCTCGGCTCGGCGCTGCTCGTGATCTACATCGGTCGTCGGGCGTCGGGCAAGCTGTGGGTCGGCCTGCTCGCCGCCGCGCTCTTCTCGCTGCTCCCCTTCGGCCTGCAGTACCAGCGCCGGATCCTGCTCGACAACATCTGCACCTTCTGGCTGCTCGCGAGCCTCGCCGTCCTATGCGGGCGGGTAACGCTAACGCGCGTCTTCATCAGCGCGGTTGCCTTCGCAATCGCAGTCCTTTCAAAGGAGATCGCGCTTGCGGCGCTCCCCGCGCTCGCTGTCATGGTGGGGCGCCGCTACAGCCGGGAGCAGCGCCTGTTCGCTGTCTGGGGCTGGCTGGGGCTGGCGCTGTCGCTCTGCTCGATCTACGTGCTCGGCGCGCTGATCAAGGGAGAGCTGTTCCCGGCTGGAACGGCGCTCGGGGGCACGCATCCCCATGTCAGCCTGATCTGCTCGATCGAGTGGCAGGCGAGTCGTGGAGCCGACGGCGGCATCCTCGACTCCGCGAGCGGCTTCTGGCACGCGGTCAGCTCCTGGGTGCACGCCGAGCCGCTGCTCGTCGTCGGCGGTACGGCAGCGATGGCGTACCTGATCATCATGCGGCGACGCAACGTGATCGCCTCGACGATCGCTTGGATGACCCTGTCGCTCTGGTTGTTCCTTGGTCGAGGCGGCCAGGTCAGC
>JBEKBL010000118.1:0-6428 GCA_050015415.1 Solirubrobacteraceae bacterium | reverse complement strand
GCAGCTCGACGCGCTTGGCCGCAACGAGCGCCGCCGACTTCAGCATCGCGGCCTGGCCGGCGCCGTCGGCGTCGAGCGCGAGGATCAGACGCGGCGCCAGCCGCGTCAGCACGCCGACCTGCTCGGCGGTCAGCGCGGTTCCCATCGAGCCGACGCAATTCTCGACGCCGGCCTGGTGCATCGCGATCACGTCTGTGTAGCCCTCGCAGAGCACCACCGCGCCGGCCCGCGCGGCCGCGCTCTGCGCGAGGTGCACGCCAAACAGGTGCTCGCGCTTGTGGAAGATCGGGCTCTCCGCGCTGTTCACATACTTCGCCGGGTCCTCAGCGCGCATCGCCCGCGCGCCGAAGCCGATGACGCGCCCGCGCCGGTCGCAGAGCGGAAAGGTGATGCGCGAGCGGAAGCGGTCATAGACCCGCCCCGGACGATCGATCGAGCGCTGCACGAGTCCAGCCTCGAGCAGCTCCTGCTCGCTAAAGCCGCCGCGACGCGAGGCGAGCAGCACGCGATCGTAGGCGCTCGGCGCGTAGCCGACACGAAAGCGTCGCAGCACCGCCTCCTCGAGGCCGCGCCCCGCGAGGTAGTCGCGCGCCTTCGCAGCCTCCTCTGACTCCCAGAGGTAGCGCTCGTAGTAGCCGCAGGTCCGCTCGAGCAGCGCCTGGAGCCGCGCCTCGTGGGCGCGCCGGGCCGACGCCCGCGGATCCTCCTCGACAACCTCGAGCGTCACGTTGTAGCGCTCGGCGAGCCGCTCCAGCGCGCCGGGAAAGTCGAAGCCCTCCGTCTCCATCGCAAAGGTGAACGGGTCGCCCGAGGCCTGGCAGCCGAAGCAGTAGTACATCTTCTTCGACGGAGTGACGCTGAACGACGGTGTGCGCTCCTCGTGGAACGGGCACAGCCCGGTGTAGGAGTCGGCGCCGGCGCGGCGCAGCTCGACGCGCGTGCCGACGAGATCGATCATGTCGACCGCGTCGCGGACCCGCTCCTTGCTGTCGTCGGTGTAGCGGGGCATCTCAGACCCCGTGGTCGTCAAACGCCCGCGGAACCGTGAGCTCCTCGAACGCGCGGATGCAGTAGCGGTCCGTCATCCCAGCGATGTAGTCGCTGACCCGCCGCGCCAGATCGCCGTCGTCGGCCACCCCGCCGGCGAACGGCGGTTGCTCGCAGTAGCGCTCGAACAGCGTGCGGATCACGGTCTCGACCTTCGCGTGTTCGCGTCGTGCGACAGCCCCGAGGTAGACGTGCTCGAACATGAAGTCGCGCAGCGCGGCCATCGCCGCCGCCGCCTCCTCCCCCTGGACGATCTCGCCGGCGCGCTCGGAATGCTCGACCAGGTCGTGGACGAGCGCGTCGATCCGCCGCGCACCGCTCTCGCCGAGCACGGCGATCGCCTCGCGTGGAAGCTCGCCGGGCGAGAGCACGCCGGCGCGCAGTGCATCGTCGATGTCGTGGTTGAGGTAGGCGAAGCGGTCAGTGATCCGTACGATCGCACCCTCGAGCGTCGCGGGTGGCGCCGCGCGCCCGGAATGAGCGAGGATTCCGTCGCGAACCGGCGCCGTCAGGTTGAGGCCGGCGCCGTCGCGCTCGAGGTGGTCGACGACGCGCAGCGACTGCTCCCAGTGGTGGAAGTGTCCGCCGAAGCGCTCGCGCAGGCAGCGGTCGAGCACGTCCTCGCCGATGTGCCCGAACGGTGGGTGGCCGAGGTCGTGACCGAGCCCGATCGCCTCGACGAGATCCTCGTTGAGGCGCAGCGCCCGCGCGACGGTGCGCGAGATGCCCGTCACCTCGAGCGTGTGCGTCAGCCGCGTGCGGTAATGGTCGCCGCGCGGCGCAACGAACACCTGCGTCTTGTGCTTGAGGCGGCGGAACGCCTTGCTGTGGACGATCCGGTCGCGATCGCGCTGGAACGGCGTGCGCAGCGCGCAGTCCTCGTCGGGCCGCAGGCGCTCGGCCGGATAGGAGCGCGTCGCCGCCGGCGCGAGATCGCGCTGCTCACGCTCGATCTGGCGCGCGGCGAACCGCGCCGCGACCTGCTCGGGGGCGCTCGCCCTCATCGGGCCACCGCCGCCCGCAGATGCAGGTGCGCATGGTGCTCGAGCGTCTCGCCGATCGCGCGCTCGGCTTCGCGTAGCGCCTGCGGCGAGGCCGCCGGCGTCTCGGCGAGCGGACTTGCGAGCGCCGCGACCATGAACTCATAGGTCTCCTGCGCGAACGCGAACGATCCCGCCTCGCAGGCGCTGCACACCACTCCCCCGGCCGCCGCCGAGTAGCCGGCGAGGTTCTCGAGCCCGCCACACGACGCGCAGGATGCGAGTGCCGGCGAAAGTCCCGCCGCGACCAGCAGCTTCAGGCGGAACGCCAGGGCGTTCGCATGGCTTGCGTGGCGCGGATCGGCGGCGAGCAGCGCCAGCTCGTTGGCCAGCAGGTTGTAGACACCGGGATGCGGCTCCCCGGTCTCGAAGATCCGCGCCACGGCGTCGCATGCGCGCGCAGCAGCATCGAGCGTCACGGCCTGCGCGCGCAGCGCTGCATGGGACTCGAGCGTCTCGACCCCGGTCACGGTCAGCAGCTCGCCCCGGCCCTCGTGGCAGACGAGCCGTACGCGGCAGAACGGCTCGAGCCGGCCACCGAAGCGGCTACGCGTGCGACGGACGCCCTTCGCGATCGCCCCGATCCGCCCACGGCCGGGCGTGTAAAGGTGCAGGATCCGGTCGGCCTCGCCGTAGCGCAGCGAGCGCAGCACGATCGCGTCCGTCTTCAGCGGACCGGCCATCGCAGCCCCCTCATGCTCGACCAGATGCGTCAATAAGTGCCATCAACCCGAGACTACGCGAGTCTGGCGACGGGACCGTAGTGCTCAGCCAATCGTGAAGGTGTCCACCGCCGGCGTGGGCGAGCGTCCGTCGAGTCCGACCGCGACAACGTAGAACGTGAATCTGCCGCGCAGGTGGTGGTAGATCTTCGGGCTTGCGCAGGGCTTGTAGTGCGGCTGCGCGACGACCCGGTGCCGCGCCTTCTCCACTTTCACGAGTCCGCACTCGAACCCGGTCGAAGTGCCGCTGGCCGTGAACTTGAAAGTCGCGCTATGCCTGCGCTTGTTGGCTGATGCGTGGGTGAGCACGACACCGGGCGCCATTGGCGGCGCGGTCACGTCGATCGATTCATCGCCAGTGGCCGACAGAAACGGCGGTCCGGGGTCGCTCACGTAGAGCGCGAAGTTGAAGTTCGCGGCACTCGTCGGCGTGCCGGAGATCACCCCGGTAGCGGCATTCAGCGTCAGGCCCTCGGGAAGTGGGCCACCACCGTCCATGATCCAGGTGTAGCGCCCGGACCCGCCGACAGCGCCGACCTGTGCGCTGTACGGCTCGCCGACGACAGCCGGCGGCAGGCTCGTCGTCGTGATCGACAGCGGCGGCAAAGCGTTGAAGACGAATGCCTCCACACTCGGGGTGTAGTAGGAGCCAACCGCAGCACAGACCCCCACGCTCGCGCAGTCCACTCCGTAGACGGGATCCGTGGACCCGCCGAAATAGCCGCCCGCCAGCGATGGCTGAGTTGCCGCCCAGCCGCCGCCGTCCTGAAGAACGATCATCGGCAGGGAGTCATAGTCGTTATCGCCGAACGACCCGCCGGCAAAACAGCTGCCGAGCGTCGGGCAGCTGACCGCGTTGAGCGTCGCGCTCGAAGGCCCGGTCTTCGCACCGCTCGGCAGTGCCACCGAAACGGCCTGCCATGTGGCGCCTGACAGCACGGCGATCAGTGGGGCGAGGTCACCGCTCCGATCGAGGTAGCTACCAACGGCAACGCAGCTGCCCTCGCTCGGACAGCTCACCGCGTTCAGTCGCGAGTCCTGTCCCGTGCTTGTCGCGTCCGATGGCAGCGAGAACGTCGACGCTTGCCATTGTCCCGCGGAGTAGGTCTCGATCAGGGGCAGGCTGCCACCGGCGCTCGGCAGGTAGTCGCCGACGGCCTCGCACGTCGTAGCACCCGGGCAGCTCACGCCGAACAGCTCGCTCGCCGTCGTGGTGGCCGGCAGTTGGGCCTCTGTTGCGTCAGTCGGCCAGTCACCGCCCGACTCCACCGCGATCATGCCCTGGTCAACTGCCGAGCTCTGCTCGTAGTTTCCGACCGCAACGCAATCGCCGACGCCGGCGCAGCTGACGCCCTCAGCCTGGATGGTGCCGTTGCTGAGGGAGGGAGACGGCGGCTCGAGCTGGCTCGAGGTCGCGAACGCGCCAGCGGTCTCGTTGTCGAGGAAGACCGCCGCGGCACCATCGTTGTAGTCGCCGGTCACGGCGCAGTCGCCGGGCTGGGTGCAGGAGATCCCGTCCAGGGACGCGCCGGGGTCGCCAGCCGCGTTGGTCGGAAGCTCGGTGAACTCGCTCGCCTGACCCCACGTTCCCCCGCTCTGCGTCTCGAGCATCGCCTGCTGATCGCCGTTGCCATCGTTGTACCCGCCGGCGGCGACGCAGTCACCAAGCCCGGTGCAGGCGACCGCGTAGAGCGCTCCGTCGCCAGAAGCACCGCTCGGCAGCGTCACCTCGGTCGGCCCCGCATAGAAGGTGTACGGGGCGGAGGCGACCGCCACGCCAGCGCCGGCCAGCAGCGCGAGCGCGGCCACTGTAGACACGATCCGAGTCCTGCCGCCCACTAGGCCCCCCTCTTCGGGCGCGAACGATACCAGCAGCCGGTTAGCTATCCTTTTTGAAGTAATGAGCAAGATAACCGTCTACACGACAGAACCGTGCGGATACTGCCGCCAGGCCAAGGCACTCCTCGCCAAGCGCGGCCTCGACTACGAGGAGATCAACCTCGCGAAGGACGGCGACGGCCGAACCGAGCTGGCGGCGCGCACCGGCATGATGACCTTCCCCCAGGTCCTCATCGACGGCGAGCTCGTCGGAGGCTTCACCGAGCTCTACGCAGCCGACCGGTCCGGTCGGCTCGCCGAGCTGCTCGCGGCCTAGCGTCGCGCCCGCGGCACCGGCTGGCAGTGTCGGCAGACGTAGGTGCCGCGGCCACCGACGACGATCTTCTCGATCGGCCGGCCGCAGCGCGGGCACGGCTCGCCCTCGCGGCGATGCACGAGAAACCGATCCTGAAAGCTCCCGCGGGCGCCGTCGAGGTGGCGAAAATCGTCGATCGACGCCCCCTGCGAGTCGATCCCGGCGGCGAGCGCCTCGCGGATCGCGCCGGCAAGCAGCGCGTACTGCTTCCCCGTCAGGCTGCCGGCAGCCCGCCGCGGATGGACGCCGGCCGCAAACAGCGCCTCGTCGGCGTAGATGTTGCCGACACCGGCTAGGTTCCGCTGTTCGAGCACGAACGACTTGATCGGGCCGCGCCGCCCGTTCGCAATCCCCCGCAGGTAGGGGCCGTCGAAGCGCTCGTCAAACGGCTCGATCCCGAGCCGCGCCGCGAAGAACCGCTCGAGCTCGGCGTCGCCCACGACGAGCTGCCCGGTACCGAACCGCCGTGGGTCGCTGAACCAGAGATTTTTCAGATCATCGAATTCAATTCGCAGCCGCGCGTAGGGCGGCGGTTCGCCCGGGTCGAGCAGGAGCGTCCCGGTCATCCGCAGATGCATCAGCAGGTGAATCTCGCCGCTCAGCTGCCAATCGAGGTACTTGCCGTGGCGCGCGAGCCGCTCGACCACCCGGCCGAGCACGGCGTCCGCGAGCGTTGCGGGATCGAGCGGGGCGCACCAGCGCGGATCGAGCACCTCGAAGCGAACGAGCCGCCGCCCCTCGACCGCCGGGGCGAGCTGGCGGCGAATCGTCTCGACCTCCGGCAGCTCAGGCATCGCCTGCGGACCCCGCCACGATGAACGACTCCCCCGGCAGCTCATCGTTCTCCTCCCCCGTCAGCCACACCAGAACGGAGGAGCCGACGTCCGCGAGCACGCCGTCGTGTGCTCGCCCGCCGTCGCCCTCGAAGCGGGCGAGCAACGGCACGCTCTCGCGCGTGTGGTCGCTGTGCTCGGCATCCGGATCGCAGCCATGGTCGGCGGTGATCACGAGCAGATCGCCCGCCCGGAGCCGCCCGATCCAGCCGCCGAGCGCGGCGTCGATCTCGCGCAGCGCCGCGTGGAAGCCGGCGACGTCCTTGCGATGGCCGTAGCGCTGGTCGGTCTCGATCAGGTTGGCGAAGACGAGGCCCGAATCGAGATCGTTGATCAGCGCGCCGATCGAGGCGAGCGCCTCGGCGTTAGTCGCGCCCGGGTGGGCCTCGTCGATTCCGCGCCCGGCGAAGAGCTCGCCAACCTTGCCGACGCTGTGAACTGGGGCGCCGGCGGAGCGGAGCTCGTCGAGGTAGCTGCGCGTCGGCGGTGCGAGCGCGTAGTCGCGGCGCCCGCTCGTCCGGCGAAAGTCGCCCGGCTCCCCCTCGAACGGCCGCGCGATCACGCGCCCGACCGCGTCGGGACCGCGCATCAG
>JBEKBL010000117.1:0-6432 GCA_050015415.1 Solirubrobacteraceae bacterium | reverse complement strand
GATCACCGGGACGCCCGCCGCGGCGGCCACGCTCGGCCCGGGCGCCGGCCGCATCCAGACTGCGGCGATCACGCGCAGGTAGTAGGCGAGTGAGATCACCGAGCCGACGACCAGCACGATCGCTAGCCACGTGTAGCCACCCTTCACGAGCGCGTCGATCAGGAAGAACTTGCCGATGAAGCCGGCGGTCGCCGGGATTCCCGCCAGCGCCAGCATGGCGATCGTCAGCGGCCAGGCGAGCAGCGGGTTCTCGCTGCCGAGTCCGGCGACCGCGTCGATGTCGTCGCCGTAGGGCGTCGCCCGCTCGCGCGAGATGATCACGGCGAACGCGGCAACGTTCATCAGCAGGTAGACGATCAAATAGAGCAGCGTGGCGCGTGCGCCGAGCTCGGTTGCGACAGCGACCCCGGCGAGGATGTAGCCGGCCTGGGCGACCGACGAGTAGGCGAGCATCCGCTTCAGCGACGCCTGGCCGAGGGCGCCGACATTGCCGACGATGATCGTGAGCGCCGCCAGCGCCGCGAGCGCGGGTTTCCAGTTCGTGCGCTCGCCGATCAGCATGACGTCGAGGACGCGCAGCAGGACGCCGAATGCAGCCGCCTTCGTGGCGACGGCCATGAACGCCGTCACCGGGGTCGGCGCGCCCTCGTACACGTCGGGAGTCCACTGGTGGAACGGAGCGATCGACGCCTTGAAGCAGAGACCGACGACGACCAGCGCCACGCCGGTCAGGAGCAGCGTGTCCGAGCTGTGTCCATGGCTGATCGAGCTCGCGATCAGGCTGAAGTCGGTGGCCCCCGTTGCGCCGTAGATGAGCGCCAGGCCGTAGACCAGCGTCGCCGAGCCGACGGAGCCGATGATCAGGTACTTGAGTCCCGACTCGAGCGAGGCGGCGCGGTGCATCTCGGTCGCGCAGAGGACGTACAGCGGGATCGACAAAAGCTCGAGGCCGACGAACAGCGTTACGAGGTTCTGCGCGCTGACGAGCACCACCATGCCTGCGATCGAGCCGAGCATCAGCGAGTAGAAATCACCGTGCGCAGACGCGCGTGGCGCCACCGAGCGCCACGACAGCAGCGTCGCGGCAATCCCCGCGGTGGCGAAGATCAGCGTCATGATCAGCGCCAGGTCGTCGACCGCGAGCGCGCCGCTGATCACCGGCGTGTCCGCGTGCCACTGCCAGATCGTGAGGCCGATCGTCGCGCCGAGGCAGACGATCGTCAGGGCCGGCACGAGCTGCTGGCGAACGAAGGGCGAGCGCAGCAGGCCGACGATCAGCACGACGACCGAGCCGACGACCAGCGCTGAGATCGGCGAGAGCGCGGCCCAGTTGATGTACGGGCCGTGGAGGTGGCTGGCGAGCGCGAAGATCATTTCGTGAGCTTGGCTTCGTGGGCGTAGATGTTGGGGTTGACCGAGGTCAGCCCTTCCTCGCGAACGATTGAAGCGGTCACCGACTTCTGGCTGCGGGCGAGCTGCAGCTGCGGGTAGACCGCGAACAGCGTGATCGCGAGCA
The DNA here is from genome assembly GCA_050015415.1 of Solirubrobacteraceae bacterium. Taxonomy (GTDB): domain Bacteria; phylum Actinomycetota; class Thermoleophilia; order Solirubrobacterales; family Solirubrobacteraceae; genus Palsa-513. Next base: position 4,916 of record JBEKBL010000117.1, on the reverse strand, counting down.
GGAACGGCACGAGCGCGAGCCCCTCGCGGACGCTTATCTCACGCGACTGGACGCGCGGCCCCGTGCGGTTGTGCATCGTGCGGATGAAGACGCGCAGCGCGTACACGCTCGCCATCACGACGCCCGTGAAGGCGATGATCGAGATCACCATCTTGGTCTTGAACAGGCCGAGCAGGATCAGAAACTCGCCGATGAAGTTGCCCGAGCCGGGCATCGCCAGCGTCGCGAACGCGACGATCAGAAAGAACGTCGCGAGGATCGGGGCGCGCATCGCGATACCGCCCATCTCGCGGATGTCCTCCGAGCCGCCGGCGCGCGCCGCGATCAGGCCGATGATCAGGAAGAGCGGCGCGACGACGATGCCGTGATTGACCATCTGCAGCACGGCGCCCTGCGCGCCCTGCTGCGCGAAGGCGAAGATCCCGAGCGTGATGAAGCCCAACTGCGCGATCGATGAGTAACCGGCGATCAGCCGCACGTTGGTCTGCGTGTAGGCCATCGCCGAGCCGTAGATGATCGAGGCGAGCGAGAGCAGCAGGATCAGCGTCTGGAAGTGGACCGCTGCCGCCGGCATGATCGGCAGCACGATCCGCAGGAAGCCGTAGGCACCGACCTTCGAGAGCACACCGCTGAACACCGCGAGGACCTCGATCGGCATCTCGCGGTAGGCGTCCGGCATCCAGCCGTGCAGCGGGAATGCCGGCATTTTGACGAGGAACGCGCCCGCAAACAGCAGGAAGATCCACTCCTGCGGACCCTTGTGCAGCGGTGAGGCGGCCAGAGTCGATAGCGCGAAGCTCAGCGGATGGCCGGTGTGCTCGGAGGTGAGGACGGCGAGAGCGATCGCCGCTGCGAGCATCAGCAGCGAGCCGGCGAACGTGTAGATCACGAGTTTCAACGTCGCGGCGACGCGGTTCGGACCACCCCAGACTCCGAGCAGGAGGTAGAACGGGATCAGCATGAGGTCGAAGAAGGCCACGAACAGGGCCAGATCCTGGGCCAGGAACGTGCCGAGCACGGCCGACTCGGCGAGCGCGAAGAGCGCGAAGAAGACGCGCGGCCGCGGCCATGCGCGGATGCTCGCGGCGCCGATCGCGAGCGCGAACGCGAACGTGGTCATCGCAACCAGGAACAGGTTGAGCCCGTCGACGCCGAGCGAATAGTGGATCCCAAGCGAGCGGATCCAGACGACATTGGTGACGTGGGTGAGCCCCTTGCTGTGCCCGCTGTAGCCGGCGATCAGCGCGATCGTGATCCCGAGTGAGCCGAGCGCGCCGCCCAGCGCGAGCAGGCCCGGCGCGCGCCGATGCGGGATCAGGGCGCCGAGCAGGGCGGCCGCGGCGGGGAGCCAGATCAGGATGGAGAGCATCGGTCGCCTGCTAGCTCTGGATCAGGAAGTAGAGGCCGACAGCCGTCAGGCCGACGACGAGAAGCGCGGCGTAGTAGCGAACGAAGCCGCTCTCGGCTGAGCGCACCGCGGCTGAGCCGGCCTTTACGACGGCGGTCGTGCCGCCGATCAGCGTTCCGTTGACGAACAGCCGCTCGAACGTCCCCTGCGCGAAGCGCCCGAACCAGGCCGCCGGCGTCACGACGACGGCGTCGATCAGCTCATCGAAGTACCACTTGTTCACGAACAGGCGGTCGAGGAATCGTAGGCGCCCCGCGACTGACGCTGCCAGCCCGGGTCGCGCGACCCAGACGAACCAGGCGATCGCGATGCCGAGCAGCCCGATCACGGTGCCGAGGATCAGGCCGACGTAGACCAGCGTGTTCGAGGGATTGAGGTGGAGCGTCGAGCCCGCGAACGTCGGCGCGAGGAACTTCTCGAGCCAGGTCGTCGTCTTCGGTATGCCGACCGCGCCGCCGATCACCGCGAGCAGTGCGAGCAGCCCCATCGCCAGTTGCATCGGCCGTGCGCGCTCGGCGATCTCGTGGTCGGGGCCGGGGAAGCCGACGTCGGTGTCCTCGACCTCGCCGTTGGCGGGGTTGGTCGGCTGCGCCGGGTGGAAGAGGTGGCCGTGCTCGATCAGCTCGACCGCCTCGGGGCAAGGCTCTCCGAGGAAGGCGCGGAAGATCATGCGGAAGGTGTAGAGCGAGGTCAGCAGCGCGCCGAGGTAGCCCGCGACGTAGAGCGCCCAGTACCAGCCCCCGCGGCTCCCGATCTGGGCGAGGATGTCGTCCTTCGAGAAGAAACCGCTGAACGGCGGGACCGCTGACAGCGCGAGCCCGCCGATGATGAAGCAGGCGAACGTGAACGGCAGCGCTCGGCGGAATCCGGACATCCGGTCGAGCGACTGGTTGCCGCCCATCGCGCCGATCAGCGAGCCTGCCGCCATGAACAGCAGTGCCTTGAAGAAGGCGTGCGTCATCAGGTGAAAGAGCCCCGCGCTGTAGGCGCCCACCGAGACGCCCATGATCATGTAGCCGATCTGCGACATCGTCGAGTAGGCGATCACCCGCTTGATGTCGACGGCCGCGAGCCCGATCGTCCCGGCGATGAGCAGCGTCACCGCGCCGCCCACCGCGCCAACGGTCTCCGCGGCAGGCGCGAGCTGGAACAGCGGGTGCATGCGCGCGATCAGGTAGACGCCGGCGGTCACCATCGTCGCCGCGTGGATCAGGGCGCTGACGGGGGTGGGGCCTTCCATCGCGTCCGGCAACCATGTGTGGAGCGGAATCTGTGCGGACTTGGCAAACGCCCCGACCAGTAGCAGCAGGCATCCCGCCGTGATGTTGCCGCTGCCCTTCGCGAAGACGTGCGGCGCCGCGTGAAACGTCGCCAGGAAGTCGAGCGTGTGCGAGCTGCGGAAGATGAAGAACGTTCCGAGCACGAGGCCGACGTCGCCGACGACGTTGATGACGAACGCCTTGATTCCGGCGCGCGTCGCGGTCGTGCGCCTGTACCAGAAGCTGATCAGCAGGTAGGAGGCTGCGCCGACGAACGCCCAACCGACGATCAGCAGCACGAAGTTGCCGGCCAGGACCAGAAGCAGCATCGAGAAGACGAAGAAGTTGAGGTAGGCGAAGAAGCGCGAGTAGCCCTTGTCGCCGCTCACGTAGCTGACCGAGTAGAGGTGAATCAGCATCGACACACCGGCGACGACGCAGATCATGAAGACCGACAGCGGGTCGACCAGCAGCGTCGCGTTGGCGTTCACGCCGACCGTGTTCGCGATGCTCCAGAGCGTCGAGCTGAGCTCGCGGTGGGAGGGCGCGACCGACTGCAGCTTGACCAGCGCGATGATCGCGAAGACGAACGAGACCGCGATCGCCAGCGTGCCGATCCAGCCCGCGCTGCGGCCCGGCAGCGCCCTGAAGGCGAAGGCGATGATCAGCGTTCCGAGCAGCGGCGCGGCGAGGACGATCCAGGCGGCGGTGGTGGCGCTCATCCCTGGAGCTCCCGCATCGCGTCGACGTCGACCGGCAGGCGGTGACGGTGCATCGCGACGATCACGCCGAGCCCGACCGTCACCTCGCAAGCAGCGACGACCATCACGATCAGCGCGAAGATCTGACCGTCGGCGTTGCCCCACATCTTCGAGAAGCCGATCAGTGCGAGGTTGGCCGCGTTCAGCATCAGCTCAAGGCAGAGCAGGACCACGAGCGGGTTGCGCCGTACGAGCACTCCGCCCGCGCCGATCGCGAAGATCAGCGCCGAGACAGCGAGGTACCAGGCGATCGTCACGTCGGCCGCTCCTGGCGCTCGATTGCCTGTGCGGCACCGAGCGTCTCAGCGTGGCCGAGCGTCTCATGCTGCGTGCCCGTGTAGTAGGGGCGCGCGCTGAGGAAATCAACGGCGCTGATCGTCGGGCGGTCCTCGACGCCGTCCTCGAGGCCACCGCGGCGCCGCGCCAGCGTCACCGCGCCGACCGCCGCCAGCAGCAGCAGAAACGAGGCGATCTCGAACGGCGCGAGGAACCTGGTCAAAAACAGCGTGCCGATGTGCTCGGGGTCGCCGAAGCCCGGGGCGACGTGTGCTCCGGTGGTGCCGATCGCCTTCAGGCCGGATCCGAGCACCGCGATGAACAGCTCGATCACGAGCGCTCCGGCGCAGGCGAAGGCGCCGAACGTTCCGGCGCGCCCTGGGCCGGTCGTCCCCCGGAGGCGCTCGCCGCCGACGTAGGAGACAACGAAGACGTAGAGCACCATCACGGCGCCGGCGTAGACGACGACCTGCGCTGCGGCGACGAACTCGGCCTGCAGCAGCATGAAGAGGACCGCCAGCGAGATCAGATGCACGACCAGCGCGAGCACGCTGTAGAACGGGTCCTTCAGCGTGATCACGCCGATCGCCCCCGCGAGCGTGCCGAGCGCCGCGATGAAGAAGACGATGTAGGACATCAGCTCGCCGTGCTGTGCCTCATCTACTCCCCCTCGGCGCGCAGCGGCGACGCGTCGAGCGGCTCGGCGAGGAGCATTTCCTTGGTGAAGATGAGATCGCCGCGGTTGTAGTCCGACAGCTCGTAGTCGTGGCCCATCGTGATCGCATCGAACGGGCAGGCGACCTCGCAGTAGCCGCAGAATATGCAGCGGCTCATGTTGATCTCATAGACCGCGGCATAGCGCTCTCCCGCCGAGACGCGCATCTCCGGAGTGTTCTCGGCGGCGACAACACGGATGCAGTCGGCGGGACAGGCGGCCGCGCAGAGCGAGCAGCCGACGCACTTCTCGAGCCCAGTCTGTCCACCGTTGCCGCTCGGGTCCTCGAAGCGGTGCAGCTTGTGCCGTCCGCGGAAGCGCGGGTAGACCGCGACCTTCTGCTCGGGGTACTGGATCGTGTTGACGCCCTCGACGACGCGCGCGAGCGTCGTCTTCAGCCCGCGCAGCGTCTCTCCGAATGCTCGGTAGGCGCCACCGGCGCCGCCCGGCTCGGGCGCTCGCTGGACCTCGATCTGATCGTCTCCGGGGCTCCAGCG
>JBEKBL010000116.1:0-6440 GCA_050015415.1 Solirubrobacteraceae bacterium | reverse complement strand
CGCATCTCGCCTTGTCTGTGAAACCTGTGATGATTCAGCTCCAACCGGTCCGCAAGGCGGCCTGAATTTCGTATGCGTTTCTTACGTTCCTCTGCTGCGGCGGGTACAGTGCCTTAGCCTCCCGGCGCCCTTCATTTGCGCTCCAACGACTCAAACGATCGTCCTGTGCCAAGCACGGCTCCGCCGCGCCGTGTCCTGATTCTCTCGGCTGACGTCGGCGAAGGGCATGCGGCGGCCGCTCGCGCGCTCCGCGAGCAACTCGAGAGCTGCGGCGAGCCGGTCGAGGTAACGCTGATCGATGGCCTCGCCGCGATGGGCCCAATGTTGCGCTCCGTCGTCTCGGACGGTTACCGGCGGCAGCTGCAGGTGGCTCCGCGGTCCTACTCGCTCTACTACTGGCTGCTCAAACACGCGGCGCCGGTGCGCGGATTGACGAAGCTGATGCTCACCAAGCTGGGAGCCAAGCCGCTCGGCAGGGCAATCTCCGAGCACGCGCCGGATGTCGTAGTCTCGACCTACCCCGCGATCACTGTCGTTCTCGGCCACATGCGCCGGCGCCGGATGCTCGATGTCCCGACAGTCGCGACGATCACCGACATGACCGGGCTGTTCTTCTGGGCACAGCGCGGGATCGACGCGCACCTCGTGATGTATCAAGCCTCGGTGCGAGACGTCGAGCGGATCGCCGGTCCCGGCAGCGCGCAGGTCGTGCGCCCGTTGATTGCCGCCGAGTTTCTCGAGCCGCGCGAACCGGCTGCCGCGCGCGCGGCGCTCGGCCTGCCGCGCCGTGGGCATGTCGTCGTGGTCTCGGGCGGCGGTTGGGGGGTTGGCGATCTCGCCGGCGCCGTCGACGAGCTGGCACGGATTCCCGACACCACTGTCGTGTGCGTCGCCGGTCGCAACGACGTGGTCCGCGGGCGCCTCGCCGAGCGTTTCGCGGGCAGTGACCGGGTACGCATCCTGGGCTTCACGGACAAGATGGCGGATCTGCTCGCGGCCGCCGATGTGCTCGTGCACTCCACGGGCGGCGTCACGTGTCTCGAGGCGATGGCGCGTGGCTGTCCTGTGGTGTCCTACGGCCTGCCGGTGGGTCACGCGAAGCTCAACACGCGGCGGATGGCTGAGCACGATCTGCTGGCGCTCGCGAGCTCGCCGGCGGAGCTAGTCGGACACGTTGAGCGCAGTCGTCTGGACGGTGCAAAGCGTCTCAAGATCCACTCCGGCGATCGTCCGCCCGACGCTGCCGACATGGTGCTGCGGGCGCCGCTGCGCGTGCGGCCGATTTCCCGCTGGCGCCTGCGCGCCGTGCGGGCGCTGACGTCGGCGGTATTGGCGCTTGGCCTCGGCGTTTGGGTGATGTCGACCGATGAGCTCGACGCTCTGGCCGCGGTCCTCAGTCATCCGGTGAAGATCGTCGCGACCAAACTCGATGCCGTCGACATCGTGGTGCGTACGCGGCCCAGCGAGGTTCGCGCTGTGGCCCTGCGGCTGAAGCGCGACGGGATCCAGGCGTCCTTCGCCTCGACCGCCGTCCCGACCGCGGCGACCCTGCGACTGCTTCACCGGCTCGGCGACGATGCCGTACCGGCGATCAATCGCGGCAGCATGCTCGGCTGGATCCACACCCCGGCCGAACTGCGCCGCGAAGCCCGCCGGCTGCACCTCGGCCGCCACTTCTACTACCTCGAGCCGGCAGACCCCTCTTTCGGTGAGCTGCTGCTGGCGCATGTCACCGGCGCGCAGGGGGTCACGGGCGCCGTTCAGTTCCGCCGCGAAGGGGCCGCATTCTCGCGCACGCCGGTTGCTGGAGACATCGTTGTCGTGAGGCTTCCGCAGTCAGCGGGGGCCTCGCGCGCGCTCAGGCGGCTCGTCGTGGCACTACGGGAGTCAGGGCTGTCCGGTATGCCGCTGCCGACGACCCCGAGCTGAGGCTCCTCGCGCGCGCTCTGCTCAAGCTCACGCTCGCGGTTGCCGCTGAGCGCCAGGAGCGCGGGCGAGCGTGCCAGCGTCGTCGCTCCGGCTAGAAGCACGAGCAGGCAAAAGACGAGCGGGACGCCCGCGAGCGGTGAGTCGAGAAAGCTCTCGTGGAGGATCAGCGGCGCAAGCATCACCGGCACGAAGGTCTGGGCGACGAACACGACTGGCGCAACGAGGATCGCGGCGCGCTGCTGCAACGCGCTCATCTCGGCGATCAGGCCGACCACCGACGCGCTGATCGCTGCAGCGCCCCAGAGCACAGCCGTCAGCCAATGTTCGCCGGACGCGGCATCGGCGACGAGCTTGGTCGCCAGCGCGCCCCAGGCAAATGCGAGGCCGGCGGCGATCATCGTGAGGTTGGCGATCGACCGGCCGAGGAAATGCGAGACGAACGGCACCAGTGCCGCCGCGCCGAGCAGCGTCAGCACCAATACCAGCGCGATTCCATGGACGTGCTGGGTCGTGCGATCCGGTGCGAGCGCCGCGATTCCAACGACTCCCGCGACGATCGCGCAGACCGCCGCCAACTCCCTGCGCCCTGGGCGCTCGCCGAGCATGCGCTCGCCGAGCGCCAGCAGCACGAGCAGTCCGATCGCCAGCGCCGGCTGCACCACCTCGAGCGGCACGAACAGCAGAGCGACGATCTGCAGTGGCCAACCAAGTGCCGTCATCGCCGTGCCGGCAAGCCAACGGCCGCGGCGCAGAAGTTGCCCGAGGAGCGAGATTCGCAGCGTGTGGCGCTGACTCGTCGCACGGGCATCGATCGCCTGGACGCCGATCCCTAGGCTGTAGAGCGTCGATGCCCCGGTTGCCGCCAGGATTCCGATGAGCAGCGAAAGCATGGCCGGGCGCGATCATCGCATCCTCGGGGCGGGGGGCACCTTTGCAGCGGCCTGCTCGCTGATCGGTGGCGCCTACCTGGCGCCGGCGGCTGCTTTCTACCTGGCGCCGCTGCGCCGCGGTCTCGGTATCGCCACGACGACGCTTGACGGGCGCGGTTTCGGCCTGACCTTCGACGACGGACCACACCCGCAGGGCACGCCCGCAGTGCTCGAGCTGCTCGCGGCCCGCGGCGTGCACGCGACATTCTTCCTGGTCGGCGAGCAGGTGGCGCGCAACCCCTCAGTGGCGGGCGAGATAGTCGCCGCCGGGCATGGGATCGGCCTGCACTGCGATCGCCATCGAAACCTCCTGCGCCTCGGGCCGGCCGCCGTCGCTGACGACATCGCGCGAGCGCGCGAGCGGATCGAAGACGCCACGGGTTGTCAGATCGAGCGCTACCGCCCTCCGTATGGCATCTTCAACGCGGCCGCACTGGCGATCGCGAAGCGCCACGGTTGGCGGCCACTGCTGTGGACGCACTGGGGTCGCGACTGGGAGGAGCACGCGACGGCGGCGTCGATCGCGGAGCTCCTCGTTGGTGGCGAGGTCCCCGAGGGGTCGGTACTGCTACTCCACGATGCCGACGACTACGCCAGCCCGGGTTCGTGGCGGCGCACCGTCGCGGCCCTGCCGCGCGTGCTCGATGAGCTCGAGCGCCGCGGGCTCGAAGCGACGCTCGCGCTTTGAGCGGCAAGTGGCGAATGCGGCGAATGTCACAAGCTTGTTACAAAGTCCGCCGGCATGTAGACTGCCGCCGTCGTCGTTGCGCCCTGCCTCCCGGCGCGCGACGGGACCGTGCGGCGAGCAGCTGCGCGGGCGTCCGTGGTTGTCGGGGGCGCCACGATGAATGCCTCGCAAGACGCCTCCAAACGACAGGTCACGCCTCCCGCGGCACTCGCCATGAGCGAGCCGGCGAGCGAGCGTGACGGGCTCGCGCCGGCCGGCGAGCGGCCGGGACGCGGCGGGCGCCGGCGCGCTGCTTGTGGCCGTCAACCTGGGTTGCGTGGGCGTGGGTGCCGGGATCGGTGCCGCGCTGGGCGCAGTCGTGCCGCTGGCGCTGGTCGGCTTCGGGATCGGCTTCTTTCTCGGGATCGGCGTTGTCGCTAACCGCTTCCGCGATCTCTGAGCCGACCATGAACCTCGTCAGCTACGCCGACGTGCTGCTCGTGGTTGTTGGCGCTGCGGTCGCGATCCCACTCGGGGCGCCGCCATTGGGTTTCGCGATCGGCGGTGGCACGTGGTTGCTGCAGCGGCTTGTTCAGGAGCTGGACAAGCGCTGGATCGCGAAGGTGCGCCAACCGGTCAGGCACCTCGGCTTGACGCTCTTCGAAGCGTTCGGACGGATCTGGCTGCTGGCCGGCGGGATCATCGTGGCGATCGTTGTCGGACCACGCTCGGTCAGCCTGACGGCGGCGCTGATCATCCTCTTTGCCTACACCGTCGCGTTCCTGATCCGCATCGGTAGCGGCCCGCCACGCCGGCAGTCGCCACGATGACGGCGATACGGGGGTGGAGTAAGCGGCGCAAGATCGGCGTCGGCATCGTGCTTGCGTGGATCGGCGGCACGATCGCGATCGCAGTCGCGTTCGGGTCGGGGAAGAAGAACCCCAACTTCCTGCCCCAGGACGAGTTCCAGATCGTGAGCTGGGCGCACCTATTCGGTCCGATCGACTTCAACAAGGCCGTCCTCTACCTCGTGCTCGCGGGGGCGATCACGGTCGCTGTGATGGTCCTTGTCGCGCGACGGATGCAGCTGCGCCCGAATCGCGTGCAAGCGGCGGTCGAGCTTGGCTACAGCATCTGCAAGCAGCAGATCGCCGGCGACAACATGGACGAAGACATGGCGCGCAAATGGTTCCCGCTGATCGCGACGCTGTTCTTCTTCATCCTCGTCTCCAACCTCCTCGGCTACATCCCGCTGCCCGTGAACACCGGTGAGGACGTTCACATTCTCGGCGCGACGCTGCCGAGCTTCCAGCTGTATGCAGCGACGACAAACATCTCGTTTCCGCTTGTGCTGGCGCTCGTCGTTTACATCGCCTTCAACGCCGAGGGCGTTCGCGCGCGCGGACCGCTCGGCTACGTCAAGAGCCTGATCCCCGCCGGTGTCGGCGGTGCCATGCTCGTGCTGATCTTTCCGATCGAGATCCTCTCCAACATCCTGCGCCTGCTGTCGCTGACGATCCGCCTGTGGGCGAATCTGCTTGCCGGCCACATGCTGATCGGTTTCATGAGTGGCTGGCTCGCGGTGATACTCGGCGTGAAGTTCCTCGCGTGGGCGCTGCTCCCGTTCGGCGTGATCATCTACATGTTCGAGGCGGTCCTGATTGCCGGTCTCCAAGCGTTCATCTTCGCCATACTCGCCGCCATCTACTTGGGCAGCGCGGTGTCCGAACAACACTAGCCCCGATAAGGAGTCGACTTGTTTGCTCAATTGTTTCTGTCAATCATCCACCCGCTGCTCGCCGTGGCGTCGAACCTGACGGTCGGCGAGGACGCCGGCAAGGCGATCTCGATTGGCGTCGGTGCCGGCGGCGGTGCGGCGGGCGCTGGCGCCGGCATCGGCATGCTGTTCGGCAAGGTCTATGAGTCGGTCGCTCGCCAGCCGGAGGTCCAGGCCGACCTGACCGGCCTGCAGTGGCTCGGCTTCGCCTTAACCGAGGCGACCTTCTTCTACGGGCTCGTCGGTGGACTCATCGGCTACGTCCTCGCCTAGATAGATGAGCGTGCTCGCCGTGGTCAGCCCACTCGCCTCATCCAGCGGCTCGTTCCTGATCTCGCCCAACGTCGGGCTGATGATCTGGACCCTCGTCGTCTTCGTGATCTCCATGTACATCCTCAACAAGCTGGCGTTCCCGAGGATCCAGGCGGCGCTCGACCGCCGCGCGAGGGCGATCCAGGAGTCGATCGATTCGCAGGAGCGCCTCAAGGCCGACGCCGAGCAGGTCCTGGCCGAGTACCGCGAGCAGCTGCGCCAGGCCCGCGCCCAAGCCGAGGAGATAGTGACGCGCGCGCGCGAAGCGGGCAAGGAGCTCGAGCGCGAAGCCGCCGAAGAAGCGGAGAAGCGCCGCCAGCTGCTGCTCGAGCAGACCAAGCGCGACATCGAGGACGAGACGCGGCGCGCGCTACAGCAGATCCGCACGGAGGTCGCGACGCTCACGATCCTTGCGACCGAGAAGGTGACGCGCAAGACGCTGAACGCCGACGATCAGCGACGACTGGTCGAAGATGCGCTCGAAGAACTCGACTTCAGCGTCCTCGAGGGCTCCGAGAACTAGATGCAGGAAATAGCGAACGTATACGCCCGCGCCCTGTTCGCGGCCGCCCTGGACAAGGGCGACCTCGACAAAGTACGCGCGCAGCTCGGCCAGTTCGTCGAGGCGATGCTCGAGAACCAGTCGCTCCGGCTGTTCTTCTACTCGCCCTACTTCACGAGCGTTGAGCAGAAGGAGGCGCTGACGAAGACGCTCACGGGCGCCGACCCGCTGCTCTCCAACTTCCTCGCGCTGCTGATCGAAGCCCACCGAATGCCGGTGCTGCCGGCGATCCGCTCCCGCTTCGAAGAGCTGTGGGATCAGGAG
>JBEKBL010000115.1:0-6446 GCA_050015415.1 Solirubrobacteraceae bacterium | reverse complement strand
CGAGATGATCGCAAAGCCGCTCGCGATCCCCGGAATCTGCGGCGCGACGATGCTCAACACGCAAGCGAGCAGCGTGACGATCAGCAGCGGCCAGAGGCGCGTGATCATGATCAGACCGGGCCGGGGCTCAGGGACGTCGTTCACCGCGCGCGCCGACGCGAGCAGCCGCGCGATCGCCGGCAGCGTGCGTCCGCGCGCGTCGAGCACGAAGCCGATCACGGCCGCGGCCGCCCACCAGACGAACGGGATCGTCACCGCGCCCGGATCGTGCTCGGCCGCCGCACCGAGAACAGTCACCGCGGCCAGTGTCGTCGCCGCCGCGGCGCAGAGCAGCACGGTCGCCCTGATGAAGTCCGCAAACGACATCGCTCAGCGCAGCAGCTCGTCGAGCAGCCCGCGCACCCCGGCGGGACCGTCGACGACGACGTCGGCATCGCCAAGCAACTCGTCGGGCGCCTCCTCCGAGCCCACAGCCACGCAGACCGCCGACCCGGTGACGGACTCGCGCAGGCCACGAAACGCGTCGATGTCGGTGACGTCGTCGCCGACGTAGAGACCGTTCGCCGGACGTCGTTTGCGCAACAGCAGCACGATCCCATGGCCCTTGTCGATCGGGACCGGGGGCCGCACCTCGAGCACCTTGCGGCCACGATGGGTGGCGAGTCCGGCCGCCCGGGCGTCGTGCTCGATCCGTTCGACCGCGGACTCGGCGGCCTCCTCGTCCGGCGCCCCGCGCCAGTGGAAGGCGACGATCGGTCCCTTGTCCTCGAGCCGGACCCGCAAGCGCTGCACCTCGACGGTGTCAGCCGCGACGGCGAACGCATGCACACGCTTCGCGTGACTGGCCACGCGCCGATCGACGACCACCTCGGCCGCGCCGGGCGGGAGGCTCTCAACGCCATGATTCCCGACGTAGGCGATCGAACCGATCCCGACCATCTGGCGGGCCACGAGTGCCGGGCGACCACTGACGCAGCCGACGACTCCGTAGCGCTTTGCGACGGCGATGAGCCGCCGGCGCGTGTCCTCGGGGATCGTCGCATCCGAGGCGTGTCGGACGATCGGCGCGAGCGTTCCGTCGATGTCGAACAGCACTGCCGCATTGGCCGGATCGGCCCGAAGCGGCTGGAGGAGCTCCGACAGCCGGCTTACGCCGGCCGCCGTCGCCTGGCTTTGGCGCGCGTGTCCTGCCACCGCACAAGTATGGCTGCGGGAGCCGGCTTGCGCCCGGGTGCCCGCCTGTCCGTCACCGGGCCCCTCTAGCCAGCGCGGCGGCGGGCCCTATCGACGGCGGGGGGACGCGTCTGGGAGCCCGGTAGAGCCGCCAGAGTCGCCTGGGGCTCGTCGTCGTCGACAGGATCGAGCGCGGCGCTGAGGGCTCGCGGAGCCTCCTCCACCGGCGCCAGCGCAACCTCGCGTTCAGATGCGGCGCCAGCCTCCTCGATCCGGCGCAGCTGTGGAACGACGCGCGACTCGAACGAGCCGACCGCCTCGTTGTAGGCGTTGACCGCCGATCCGAGCTGACGCCCGACACGCGCAAAAGGCTCCGCGAAGCGGGCGATCCGGCGGTGCAGCTCGCGACCGGTCTCCGCGATCTCGCGTGCGGACTTCGCGATCAGCTCCTGCTTCCAGCCGTAGTGCACGGCGCGCAGCAGCGCGATCAGCGTCGTCGGCGTGGCGATCAGGACCTGCTGCTCGACGCCGTATTCGAGCAGCGCGGGATCCTCGCTCAGCGCCGCGTGGTAGATGCCGTCGGAGGGGATGAACATCACGACCAGCTCAGGCGTCGAATCAAGCTGCGACTGGTAGGCCTTCGAGGCGAGCTTCGTGATGTGGTCGCGCGTCTGGCGGGCATGGCGAGCCATGTGCAGCGCACGCTCGGCGTCGTCGGTCGCCTCGGTCGCGGCCAGGTATGCGTCGAGCGGCACCTTCGAATCGACGACGATCAGCTTGCCTCCGGGCAGACGAACCAGCACGTCGGGCCGCAGCCGGCCGTCGTCGGTTTCGATCGTCGTCTGCTCGGTGAAGTCGCAGTGGGAGACCATCCCAGCCATCTCGATCACGTTGCGCAGCTGGATCTCACCCCAGGAACCGCGCGTCGTCGGTCGCTTGAGCGCCCCCACCAGGCTGCCGGTCTCGAGCCGTAGAGCCTGGAGTCCGTCGCCGACCTGGCGGAACATCTCGCCGAGCTGGCCCTGAGACTCGCGCCGCTCGCGCTCGATCTTCTCGAGCTCGCTCTCGACCTTGCCGAGCTTCTCGCGCATCGGCTCCATCAGGCTGCGCAGCTCGAGCGTGCGCTTCTCCATCTCGCCGGCCGCCCGCGCGGCGTCGGCGTTGCGCTGGGCGGCGATCTCGCGGCCGAGCGTCTCGCCGGTTTCGCGCAGGACGTCGGCCGAGATCGACTTCATCTCGTCACGAAGCTGGGCGCGGCTTGCCTCGAGCAGGCGCCGCTGGTCGGCGTGCGCCGTCTCGGCGGCGCCGCGCAGCGCCCGTTCGGTTCGCAACCGCCCGGCAGCCAGCAGGCTCGCGAGCCCTGCGCCGACGCACGCGCCGATGGCGAGCATCGCTATCTGCATCGGTTGGGGGGGCCGGGTGACATGGGAGCCGTTCAGCTTCCTCCCCAGATCGGACGACAACGCGAGGCACGCCGATCTCGGGGACGATGCGCCGATGAGCGCACAGCAGCCAGACACCCGCGCCACGACCGCCGGCGCGCAGCGCCGCCGGCGCGGTCGTCCGCCGAAGCTCTCGCGCCCGGCGATCCTCGCCGCCGCAATGGCGCTGATCGACCGCGACGGTGCGGAGTCGCTGACGATGCGGTCGCTGGCCGCCGAGCTCGGAGTCGAGGCGATGTCGCTCTACCGGCACGTCGACTCGAAGGAGGCCCTGCTCGACGGCGTGGCCGAGCAGTTGATGGGCGAGATCGAGCCGCGCGGCGTCTCCTCGGATTGGGCGGAGGCGGTGCGGGGATTCGCCAGCAGCGTTCGCGGGCTAGCCCGCGAGCACCCGCAGGCCTTCACGCAGCTCGGGATGCGCGCGCTCTCAAGCGCGAGCGCGCTGCAGCCGGTCGAGGACCTGCTCGCGAGCCTGCGCGCGGGCGGCTTCACGCCCGCTCGCGCGGTCGCCGTCTACAGGCTCGTCGCGTCCTACACCCGCGGCTACGCGCTGGCCGAGATCGCTGGCTTCGCGCTCGACGAGGGAACGATCGCCGAACGCTTCCCGACGGTCCGCTCGCTCGCCCGCCAGCTCACCAGCGAGCCGGGCCGAGGCAGCTTCCGCGCCGGGCTCGAGACGATCATCACGGGACTGCGCAACGAACGCGAGCCATGAGCCTCGACTACCAGCTGCTCGACGTCTTCACCGACGCGCCGCTCGCCGGCAACCAGCTCGCGGTCTTCGAGCTGAGCGAGGAGCCGCGCGCGCCCGAGCAGATGCAGCGGCTCGCGCGCGAGCTGAACATCACCGAGACCGTCTTCCTCGAGCCGGCGCGCGAGGGCGGCGACGTCCGCGCGCGGATCTTCACGCCGCTCAAGGAGCTGCCGTTCGCGGGGCACCCAACGCTCGGCACGGCGGTCACCGTCGGCGCGAGCGAGCGGCGCCCCGAGGTTCGCCTCGAGCTGGCCGCCGGGATCGTGCCGGTCACGCTCGACTGGTCGGGCAAGGCTCCGTTCGGGCGCATGGTCCAGCCGAAGCCCAGCTGGCGAGACTGCGAGTTCGCCGACCGGGTGCTCGCCGCGCTCGGCTCGCCACTACTCCGCCTGGAGCCCGAGATCTACGCCAACGGGCCGGAGTTCGTGATCGTCGTGCTCGGGGATCACGACGAACTCGCGGCGCTCGTCCCCGATCTCGCGGCGGTGCTCGCGCTCGGCGACTACGGCCTCTACGCCGCAGCGCAGACCGCCGAGGGCTGGGAGGTGCGGATGTTCGCACCCGCGTTCGGGGTCCTCGAGGACGCAGCGACCGGCAGCGGCGCCGGCCTGCTCGCGACCCACCTCGCGCGCCACGGTGTGACCGCGTTCGGTCAGGAGATCGTCCTGCGACAGGGAATCAGGATCGAGCGCCCCGCAACGCTCTACGCGACCGCCCACGACGTCGAGCGCGTCGAGGTCGGCGGCGCCGCGGTGCTCGTCGGCGAAGGCCGCTTCTACGGCTAGCGGGCGCGGGCGGCCGGGAGCCCGTGCTCGAGCGCTCCCTTGACGGCGGCGTCGAGCGAGTTCAGGCGGCAGAGGGCGAGCGCCTCGACGCTCTGGAAGCGAGCGGCCGGCGCGGCATCGGCGCCGTGGTGGCAGAGAACGCAGTGACCGAGTGCGAGTGCTCGCGCGGGTTCAAGCGCCGCCGCCGCGGCGTAGCCAGAGATCAAATCGAGGGAGATCTGCACGTGCCCGAGCATCCGCCCCTGGTCGCTCAGCTCGATCGTGGCGCCGTAGCTGAACTCGCGTGTCTTGCCGATGTCGTGGACGATCGCCGCGCACAGCAGCAGGTCGCTGTCGAGGCGCGGGTGCTGCTGGGCGAGCTCCTGCGCCAGGGTCGCGACGGCGACCGTGTGCTCGAGCAGACCGCCGAGGTAGGCGTGGTGGCTCGCGCGCGTACAGGGCGCCAGCCGCCAGGCGGCGCGCAGCTCGTGATCCGCGAGCATCAGCTCGAGCAGCCGCCGGAAGCCGGGCTCGTAGACCTCGCCTGCGAGGTGCTCGAGGAAGCCGTCGAGCTCGTCGAGGTCGCGATAGGCGACCGGCAGGAAGCTGGTCGGCTCGAGACCGGCGCTGGACGTTCGCTCGACTCGATCGAGCTCGACCTGGAGCGCATCGCGGAAGCGCGCGACGCGTCCCGAGACCGCCACCAGCTCGCCGGCGTCGAAGCGCCCGGCGTGGAGATCCGCATCGCGGAAGACCCGCGCGGGCAGCACGCCGCTGCGATCGCGCAGCTCGAGCGCCAGATAGGGCGACCCGCTGCGCGTCAGCAGGCGCTCCTTGCGCGTGCAGGCGAACACGCCGTCGACCGCGTCGCCGGCCCGCAGCGTCGCGAGCGGCGCTGACGTGGGCGTGAGCAGGCTGGACGGCGTCATCGCTGCATGATGTACGGTGAAGCGGATGCAGCCGCTGCTGTGGGAGCACCGCCCGGATGGCCTGCGAGCGCCGGCCATGGTCTGCGCCTTCACCGGCTGGAACGACGCCGCCGACGCCGCGTCGGCAGCGCTGTCGTTCGTCGGCGGTGCGCTCGGCGCGACGCGCTTCGCGCGGATCGACCCGGAGGAGTTCTACGACTTCCAGGCCACGCGGCCGAAGGTTGCCCTCGACGCGGAAGGCCACCGCGAGATCGTCTGGCCGGCGGTCGAGGTGTTCGCCGCCCGCGTGCCACGCGCCCCGCGCGACCTCGTGCTGCTCGGCGGCCCCGAGCCATCGACCCGCTGGCGCGCGTTCACGCAGCTGGTCCTCGATCTCGCCGAGGCGCTCGACGTCCAGCTCGTCGTCTCGCTCGGCGCGCTCCTGGCCGACGTTCCGCACACGCTGCCGGTCCAGGTCAGCGGCAGCGGCTCGGACACCGAGATGATCGAACGGCTCGGCCTGCAACCGAGCGGCTACGAAGGGCCGACCGGGATCAACGGCGTCCTCGGCGCCGCCTGTGCCGAGCGCGGCCTGCCTTCGGCGAGCCTGTGGGCGAGCGTCCCGCACTACGTCGCGGCGGCGCCGAACCCGAAGGCGGCGCTGGCCCTGATCCGCCGACTCGAGGGCATCGTCGGCGTGGCGGTCGACGCGAGCGAGCTCGAGGCTGCGGCCGCCGACTACGAGCGCCAGGTCGGGATCGCGGTCCAGAGCGACCCGGACGTCCAGGCGTTCGTCGAGCGGCTCGAACAGCTCGCCGAGGACGAGCGCAGCAGCGAGCCGGAGGACATCCCCTCGGGCGAGCGGCTGGCGAGCGAGTTCCAGCGCTTCCTGCGCCAGCGCGGCGGCGAGGGCCGGCAAGGGTAGGCGGCGTTCCCGGGGGCCGCATGCGGCCCCCGGCCGATCGGTGCATGCACCGATCGGGGCCCCGGCGCATGCGCCGGGGCCATCAGCGCTCGGCTGCGGGACAGGCGATGCGGTAGTCGCAGAGCGCGCAGACCGCGCGCGAGGGCGTCGGCTCGAAGGCCTGCGAGAGAATCCCCTCGCCGGCCCGCTCGACGGTCTCGGCGATCCAGGCGGCACCGGCCTCCTGCGGACCGAGGCTCACGCGTTCGTCGTCAAGCACGTAGTAGTAGGTGCGCTCGGCCGCCTCGAGCTGCCAGGCCTCGCGCGCCGCGACCGCGTAGAGCGCGAGCTGGACGTCCTCGCGGAGCTGCTCGGCCCGCTTCGGCAGGCTCGTCTTGTAGTCGATCAGCTCGTAGCCGCCGCCGGGCAGCTCGTCGATACGGTCGACCCGGCCACGGATCAGGTGCGGCCCGAGCGGGAACGTGAAGCTGCGCTCGAACC
>JBEKBL010000114.1:0-6455 GCA_050015415.1 Solirubrobacteraceae bacterium | reverse complement strand
TCGGTCACGCACAAGCTGGCCGGCGACTACGACCGCCTGAAGGAGGTCTGCGCCCGCCACGGCGTCGAGATCTCAGCCGACCGCGTCCGCGCCGTGCTCGAGCACTTCGCGCCCGAGCAGGAGCGAAGCCAGGGCTGGCGGCGGATCCTCGAACAGACGACCGGCGCGCTGCTGCGTCAGTCCGGCAGCGGCTGAGCACCCCTTGGGCTCACGTGCCGGCAGTCCGGCACGTGAGCATCAGGGATATCTACGCCTGTACCGTCTGGCGAACCACGGCGAGCCGCCGCAGGTTCTCCAGGAACAGGGCCTTGTCGATCCGACCTTGGAAGATCGGGACGCCCATCTCCATGCACTTCGAGATCACTTCGCGGCGTTCGAGGCCTGCTTCACGCGCGAGCTCCGTGGGCGTCAGGTGATTCGCCATCGGTGCGTCCTCCTCGTTTTTGTGACCGCTGCTACATATATACCCTGGGCCGGATGCGTGCAAGCCCGGTCGCGCAAAGTACGGCCAGAACGGCTGAGGAATGTTTGGGCATCTCAACCCAGCCGTGGGACAGACGCGAGCAACCGCAGGCTCGAGCAGCTGCTCGAGCGCGACGATGATCTCGCGCAGCCCCGTTGTTGCTGCGGCAGGCCGGTGGTGCGCGCGCCTATGGGATACTCCTCAGCTGCGTCGGGGCGTGGCGCAGCCTGGTAGCGCGCACCGTTCGGGTCGGTGAGGTCCCCGGTTCGAATCCGGGCGCCCCGACTGCTGATCCTCACTCCGACGGCGAGCAAAGGCGCGAGGGATCAATGAGCGCACCTCGTCGGCGCCGAGTTCACCTATCGTGGCGCCGGCGATGAGTACCGCTGAGCTCTCCACTCCCGAGGACTCCCGACGCTGGCTCGACTCCCGCTGGCTCGTGCCGGTGGTGCTCGCGGTCCCGTTCGTCGTGATGGTCGCCGCGCTGCGTGGTCTCACGGTCACCTTGCCGATCTTCCACTCGACAGACGAGGGCAACTACATCTACCCGACGATCAGGCAGTTTGCGCGCCAGCTTCCCTTCCCGGACCTCGGCCATTACGTCGCGGCGCAGACGCCGCTGTTCCCACTGCTCGAGGCCTATCTTGGCAAGCTGATCGGCTACGCGCTGTGGGAGATGCGGCTCGTGGAGGTAGCGATCTCATACCTCCTGGCGCTCGCCGTCTACGTTCTGCTGGAGCGGCGCCTCGGACTGCGTCGGCTGCAGGCGCTTGTCCTGAGCGTGCTCTTCGTGCTGTCGCCGTACGTCTTCGGCACGTCGTTTCGGGCGATCACGGACAATCTCGCGACGCTGTTCATCGTGCTTGCGATCGAGCGCTTCGAGCGTTTCCGCGAGAGCAAGCGGGCAGGCCCTTTTCTCGTCGGCTGTTGCGCGCTGGCCGCGGCCACGCTGACCCGCCAGAGCGCTGCGTTCATGCTCGCCGTCGCCGGGCTCTACGCGTTGTGGGTCGCGCTGCCGTTGCTGCGCCGGGCCGAGCTCCTCGTTGCCGTGGCGATCAGCGCGATACCAGTCGGCTTGCTCTTCTTGGACTGGCACGGACTGGTTCCGCCGGGCGGTGATCCCAGCTCCTGCGCGCTCTGCGCGCCGGGGCGTGACGCCGGAGCCACCCAGGGTGCGCTCGTGGTCCAGACGCCCGAGCTGGCGCTGGCCACGTTCGGCCTCTACGGCGTGGCGCTGTTCGCGCCGACGCTGCTGGAGGCGGCGTGGGCCGCGCGGGGCATGAGTCGCAGTCAGATTGGCGCGGCGCTCCGCGTTCCCGCTGCAGGGCTCGTCCTCGGGGTTCTGCTGTTGCTTGCGTGCCCGGCGCGGCCGGGCGTTCACTCGGCGGGTTTGCTGTGGAACGCCGCGAAGCGCCTGCCGGTCCCGCTCGGCAGCTCGCTCCTCTTTTGGGTGCTCGTGCCGCTGGCGGGCGCGATCCTGGGCTGGCGCTGGCGCGTCGGCCCCAGGCGCTGGCTGCTGTTCGCCTTCTTCGCGAGCTTCCTCTTCGGTGCGCTCGCGATCCGCTACCCCTGGCAGAAGTACGTCGACCCGTTTGCGCTGCTTGCGCTGTTCTTCACGGTGCGCCGTGACGAGCTCGTATCGCTCCGTGAACTGGCCGGCGCCGCCGTGCTTGCGCTCGCGTTCATCGCCTACGCCGCGAGCTTCGTGACCTGACCTCACGCCGACCTGGCTGCGGGCGCAGCGGCGGGTTTGAGCGCGCTTGTTAGTCCTGCGGCGGCGAGGGGATCGCAAGCACGGGCACCTCGCTGTGCTGGACCAGCGCGTGCGAGAGCGTGCCCGCAAGCATCTCCCTGACGCCGCGCAGGCTGCGTGTGCCGGTGACGATGACGTCCGCTCCAAGCTCGCTCGACGCCTCGATCACGGCCTCCCAGACAGTGGTCGCGAGGGTCACGTTGTGCGCGCTGGCGGTGAGGCCGGCCGCCTCGGCGTGCTTGGCTCCCTCCTGGGCGACGAGGCTGGACTCCCGCTCGGCGCCGGCGTCGGCCTCGGTGATCTGCTCGCCGAGGTACGGCGCGAGCGCCGCGTAGCGAGCAACGATGTGCTCGACCGGCTCCCAGACGTTAACCACCTTCGCCGTTGCGCCCGGGAAGAGCTGACCTACGACCGCGATTGCGTGCATGGCTCGATCGGATCCGTCGTAGCAGAGAAGGAGGGTAGGGCT
The DNA here is from genome assembly GCA_050015415.1 of Solirubrobacteraceae bacterium. Taxonomy (GTDB): domain Bacteria; phylum Actinomycetota; class Thermoleophilia; order Solirubrobacterales; family Solirubrobacteraceae; genus Palsa-513. The sequence goes on along the minus strand of JBEKBL010000114.1, from coordinate 3,770 downwards.
TGCTGCTGCGGACACATCGTCTCCGATCGCGGTTGGGAAGCGTTGTAAGCCAGGTTATCTGACGCGCTCGGCGGCGCGCAGGGCTGTGAATCGCTTTGCGACTCACAGCCAGCGAAAAGAAGTATTGGACGTTTTACCGCCTTGGACGTACTCTCATCTCTCCCTCTCCTCCGTGCAACGCCCCCGCAGCAGCAGACCATCCGCGGGGGCTTTGCACTTTAAAGGCACGGAACGGCACTCACCCCTCGCGCTGATCGGCGACCGCGACCTCGAGGAACGCATCGCGAACCGGAGAACTCGTAGCGCTTCGCCAGGCGAGCGCGAGCTCGGTGGTAGGCGAGGGGTCGGCGAGAGGACGGAAGGCGAGGCCGGCGCGCTCGGAGTCGCCGACGGAGGCGGGGACGAGCGAGACGCCGAAGCCGCTGGCCACCAGGGCGAGGATCGTCTGCATCTCGGCCACCTCGAGTACGTCCTCGGGCACGCCGCCGGCTTTCCCCATCACGCTGTTCAGCGAGGCAAAGAGACCGGGGGACTCGTGGCGACGGAGGATCACGAAGGTCTCGCCGCGAAGATCGGCGGCGCGCAGCCGCGAGCTGCCGGCGAGCGCGTGCCCCTCGGGAAGCGCGACGACGAGTTGCTCGCGCTGGATCACCACCAGCTCGAGGCCGGGGTCGAGCTCAGCTGCCGCCAGCGGGCCACGGATCACGCCGACGTCGATGCGACCCGCGATGAGTGCGCCGAGTTGCTCGGCGGTTTGCAGCTCGCGCAGGCTCAGGCCGACGTCGGGGAAGCGAGAGCGGAAATCGCGCAGGATTGCCGGGAGCACCGGGCTGAAGGTCGCCGAGCCCACGAATCCGACCGACAGCGAGCCCAGCTCGCCGGCGGCGACCCGGCGGGCACGGTCGGCCGCACGCTCGGTTGCCTCGAGGATTGCGCGCGTATCGGCCAGAAAGCTCTTGCCCGCCGGTGTCAGCTCGACGCGGCGGCGGTTGCGTTCAAACAGCGCTACACCGAGTTCCGCCTCGAGCGCGCGGATCTGCTGTGAGAGTGGCGGCTGCGAGATGTGCAGTCGCTCGGCGGCCCGGTGGAAATGAAGCTCCTCGGCCACAGCCACGAAATAGCGAAGGTGGCGCAGCTCCATCATCGTCAGCCTACGCGCGACGGCCGATGGCGCAGCTCACTTCGCTGCTCCAGGGTGGACAATGTAGGCGCGGGTCCCTGACGCCGCAACAGCAGATGAGCTCCTCCACAGACGAGACGACGGCGCGCTTGGCAGCCGCTGCGAGCGCGAGCGCGAGTGCCGACGCGCTCGAGATCTTTGCCGACGTGCTGGCCAAGAGCGAGGAGGAAGGGCTCGGCGACGACTTCTATAGCCGACTCTGCGAGGGAATCACCCGCTGCACCGCGATGCGGCGGATCGTGATCTTCCGCTACGACTCGGCCCGGCGTCGCGTTTACGCCGCAGGCAGCTCCGGCGTCGACGTCGACCTTTTCGCCGATTACTACTTCACGGCCGAGTCCGCGCCGCTCGCTATGCGGGCACTGGCCGAGGACCGCGTGCTCGAGCTGACGAGCGATCTGACGGAGCAGCTGCCGGCCGAGTACGTCGAGCGACTGGGCGCCCGCACGGTCGTCTGCACGCCGATCTCGGCCCGCGGCCGCTGGATGGGCGTGATCCTGTCGGACCGCGGCGGCGACGAAGCGAAGCTGAGCGACGGCGAGCGCGAAGTGCTCTGGATTCTCGGCAAGATGGCCGCCCTGGCCGCGATGGCGCGCGCCGCGACGCGCCAGTACGAGCGGGCGGTCCAACTCGAAGCCCGGATCGACCTCGCGCGCGAACTGCACGAGAGCGTCATCCAACGACTGTTCGGCATCTCGCTCGCGCTATCGGGTGATCAGCCGCTCGACGACGAGGCTCGACGCCGCTGCGCCGACGAGCTGCAGCAAGCGCTGAGCGAGCTCCGCAACGCAATCCCGCGGCCGCTGGGGCGATCGCTGCGCCAGACGAACACGACCGTGTTTGAAGAAGTGGCGCGCCTGCGACACGAGCATCCCGACCTCGGCATCGTCGTCGACGGCGATGATGGCCTCGCCGTACCGCACGGGCTCGAAGCGCTCGCCCAGTCGGTGCTCGCCGAGGCAATCCGCAACGCCCTCAAGCACGCCCAGCCGACACGCGTCGGCGTGCACACCGAGCTGCGCGACGGCGCGTTCGTGCTCGAGGTCACTAACGACGGCGCAGACAGCCGACCTGCCGGGATTGCCGGCATGGGACTGCGGCTCGCCAACTTCGAGGCGCTCCAAGCGGGCGGCCTGCTCGAGTTCGGAGCGCGCGAAGGCGGCAATTGGCAGGTGCGGCTGGTGGTGCCGCACGGCGACGAGGCGGCCGAGCGGTGAGCACGACCGGCGAGCTGCTCGATCGCGCCGACGCCGACACCAGGCTGCGGGTGCTGATTGTCGACGATCACGACGTCGTCCACTGGGGCTTTCGCCTGATGCTGGGCAACCAGCCCTGGGTCGAGCGGTGCATCAGCTCGCGCTCTGCGGCCGAAGCCTATGCCCTGGCCGCGCGCTACAAACCACACGTCGCGCTGGTGGATCTCTTCATCGGCGAGGAGTCGGGGCCCGAGATCAGCGCACAGCTCCGCGAGCGCTCGCCGGGCACGAACATCCTTCTGATCTCGGGCGCCGGACGCATTTCGCCCGGCGCGGCGAAGGCCGCGGGCGCGTCGGGCTTCATCCCCAAGGACTGGGGGGCGGCCGACATTGCCCGCGCCGTACGGATGGTCGGCCTCGGGATGACCGTATTCCAGCCGCAGGTTGATGTAGATGCGATCCCGCTCACCCCGCGCGAGCGCGAGGTGCTCGACCTGATCGCGGGCGGCTCGACGAACCGCGAGATCGCTGCGGCGCTGCACCTCTCGCCGCATACGATCAAGGAACACACGAGTAGCCTCTATCGCAAGCTTGGCGCGCGCAACCGCGCCGAAGCCGTGCAGCGAGCCCAGCGCCTCGGTCTGTCGTAGTGAGCTTGGCGGTTATCATCAGCGCGCGGTCGGATTGGACCGTCCAGACCGACATGGGCCGGCATCGATGACCAAACGCGTCGCCATCATCGCCGGAGGCGGTCCTGCGGGGCTGACCGCAGCGCTCGAGCTGCTCGACAAGACCGACGTCGTGCCGATCGTCTACGAGGCGGACTCGATGGTCGGCGGTCTCGCGAAGACCGTCAATTACAAGGGGAACCGGATCGACATCGGCGGCCATCGTTTCTTCTCGAAGAGCAGCCGTGTGATGGACTGGTGGGCGACGATCCTGCCGCTCCAGCGCCTCGGAGCGTCGGCCGCGGCCGGCTGGCTACCCGCCTTGGGCGATGGCGACGCGACCGGCCCGGACCCCGATGAGGCTGAGCTCGTGATGCTGCTGCGCGAACGGCGCTCGCGGATCATGTACCTGCGCCGCATGTTCGACTATCCGGTGAGCATCAACGCGACCACCGTGCGCAACCTCGGGCCGGCACGCATGGTTCGCATCGGTACGAGCTACCTCCGCGCGCGGCTGCGGCCGATTCGCGAGGAGGCCTCGCTCGAGGACTTCATGATCAATCGCTTCGGGCGGGAGCTTTACGCCACCTTCTTCGAGGACTACACCGAGAAGGTCTGGGGGGTCCCGCCGAAGCAGATCAAGGCGGACTGGGGCGCGCAGCGGATCAAGGGGCTCTCGGTGTCGCGAGCGCTCCTGCACGCCGCGCGCGGTCTGCTCCCCGGTCC
>JBEKBL010000113.1:0-6463 GCA_050015415.1 Solirubrobacteraceae bacterium | reverse complement strand
AGCAGGAGCGAGGTGCAGGGCTTCCGCCCGGGGCCGCGGCCCGCGATCGCGCAGCCGCCGGCCTGCTTGACGCCGGCCCTGACCTGCAGCACGGTAATCGTGCTGGTTGCGGCGGCGCTGTCGGTGTAGGTGAGGTTGGTACCGGAGCCACGGCTTGCGGAGCCGGCGCCGCTTGCCGCGAAGAACGAAACGAGCGAGGCCTTGAGAGCGCTGAGCGCCGGCGGGCTGACTCCTGCCGGCGGCGCCAGTGGGGTGATCGACGTCGACGGCGCCGACCCCGGGCCTCGCCCTGCCGCGTTCGCCGCGGTGACAGAGAACGTGTACTCGCTGCTCGGCTCGAGCCCTGTGACGCTGACTGGGGAGGTCGCCCCGAAGCCCTGCTCGGCGCCGGGATATGCGGTCACGGTGTAGCTCTTCACCGCCGGCGCGCTCGTCGCTGATGGTGTGAAGCTGATCGAGGCACTGTCGACACCGGAGGTGCCGGTTACACCGCTCGGGGCGGCGGCGAGCGGTCCGCCGGACGCCGCGTGGCTGCGGCTTTGCGGCGCGGCTGCCGAGTTGACAGCCGCGGCGACGGTCGCAAACAGCGCCACGGCGAGCGCCGTCACGGCGGTAGCGAGAGGTCGGTGATTGCGAGACGCCATCCGTGGGCAGAACGATCGCTGCGCCGGAAAGGTAGTGCGCGAGGCGGCGGATGGACGCCAGCGGCCGCTACCGCGAAAGAGCGGTCACCTCGTGGCGTCTCGCGTGAAACGAAAACCGACTCGGGAGTTGGCCGTCACGTTGCCTTCCAGTCGCGGCCGAACCAGCGCTTGATGCGGCTCGAGCCAAACTCGGCCTTATCAGCCATGTACGCCTCGGACGGCCCCACCAGCTTGCCCACGCGCTCATCGCCAAAGAAGGTGACGTCGACGAGCGCGATCTGACCGTCACCCATCTCGAGGTAACAGACGCCGCGGCCGCCGTATTCGGCGGTACTGGTCTCGCCGTTGATGCGAGCTGCGATGTGCGCGGCCGCGACCACGGCCTGGCCTTCGGCGAACACACCGGCCCGTGGTGTGCCGACCGCGGCCACGTCGCCGACCGCGTAAACGCCGTCGTAGGTCGTCTCGAGCGTCAGCGGATTGACCGGGATCCAGCCGTCGACGGTCATCCCCGATTCGAGTACCACCGCTGGAGCGCGATGGACCGGGACGGCGAGGAACAGGTCGAATGGCAACTCGCCGCCGTCGCGCAGCGTCGCGGTCTTTGTCGATGGATCGAGCTCGCACACCTCGCGCCGCGGGTGCCAGGCGATTCCGCGCTCCGCGAACGCGCCCTCCAGTAGCTCGGATGCCTCCGGCGATGGCGGGATCGGTCGGCCGAAGTTCATGACGAGCGAGATCTCGGAGCGTTCACGAAGCCCCCGCTTCACCAGCTGGTCGTGGAGCATCAGCGCCGTCTCGCTGGGCGCTGGCGGGCACTTGAACGGCGTCGACAGGACACCGATGATCACGCGGCCGCCCTCGAACCTCGCGAGCACATCGCGCGCAGCGAACGCGCCCTCGACGCTGTAGAAGTCCTGCCCCGCCTCTGCCAGACCAGGCGTAACAGCCTGATCTAGGTCCGCGCCGAGCGCGACCACCAAGATGTCGCACTCAAACGCGCCAGCGTCAGTCTCAACACGCCTGGCGACCGGATCAATCGACCGCACGGTCGCCTGAACGAACGTGACGCCTGGCTTGACCACGTCGCGATACGAATGGCGGACGGCCGCGGGAAGCGCCCGGGCGAACATGACATCAAGCTTCGAGAACCCGAACACAAATGCGTCGCTCTGATCGACCAACACGATCTCAACGCCGTCGCCGAACTCCTCGGAAAGCCTGCTGGTCAGCTCCAGGCCGCCGAACCCCGCGCCGAGAATCAGAACACGCACGCAGGGACCATATATCCGCTCGCGAACGCGCAGCCGACTCGCCAACCGCTGAGATAGCCAGCGCGCGGGGGTTCACGCGCTGGTGCCGCGCTCGCTCCCCACGCGGGCGAACATCCCCGACGAGCTCAGGCTCCGCCGGCGCCGCGCTGACCCGCGCGAGGGGGGCGGGTCAGCGATAGCTCGTCGCGTACGGCGCGCAGCAACCTTGGCGCTCACCAGCTGCCGTTGACGCAGCCGCCAGTTGTGTCCGTGTCGGCCGTGTTCGTCGTGGCGGTACCCGTTGTGATCGGCCAACCACTCGGATACGTGCTACCACCGGTGGTGGTCGGCACGGCGCAGAAGCGATAGATCACACCGTTCGACGCGCGTTCGACCTCGAACTGATCGTTCGTGCTCGCTGCCTGGGCGACGAGATAGAAGTCCCCGGTGCTAGCGCTCGAGCCGGGGCCAGCACTCACGATAAAAGCGTTGTTACCGCCGGCGGCGGTCTGAATCGTCGACTCATACGAGTGCAGTGTCGCCAGGGTGAGGTCCGTACTCGTAAAGGTGTTGCCGTCGTCGGTACCGATCGTGAGAGCCGTCGTCTCAGCGGTACGCGCAAGCTCCTTGGCTGACGCGTCATACGCCTTCGTTGTCTGACTGAGAAACGATGGAATCGCGATCGCGGCAAGAATGCCGATGATCAGGATCACAACGAGAAGCTCGATCAGTGTGAACCCCCGCTCACCCTGAACGCGTTTGTACGGCTCCGTCACAGCCATATGGTTCCCTTCGCACGTATCAATTGGAGGTGCGCCCGTCATCGACCGTGCGCGCGCGTCCACGCACAATCGCAACCCGCATTGCGGATCGGGCTAGAGGGCGGCGCAGGGCGCGACGCACCACACTGTTCGTCGAACACCCCGGCACGGCTTCCGCCGGCCATGCAGGCCGATCTGGTTGGCAGGACTGAGACAGAACGCCTGCCGCACTGCCGACGGGGGACCCAGGAATCGAACCTGGCGTTGCGGTTTTGGAGACGTCTGCCAGAGCGTCAGTCCGCCCAGCAAATTCGGGCTTCTCAGACGGCACCGCTGCAGTCTCCGCTGCAGTGTTCTGCAATACAACCTCGCAGAACTGCCTCTGCGAGGACCGCGCTGCCGGCGTGAAACGATTCCCCCGCGCCGGGGTACTCTGTGCGATATGGCACGCGGCGACGTTCTCTTCGTGAGTCGGCGAGGTCTGATCTATCACTACGGGATAGATGTCGGCGACGGCACAGTCATGCACCTCCGCAAGTCAGTCGGAGTCGTGTGGACGACCGCCGAAGAATTTGCTCACCGCGACGAGATTCGAATCAATCGGAACTGCGTGCGGCGATTCCATCCCGACGAGGTTGTCGCACGCGCGGCGTCGATGGTTGGTTCGCACGACTACGACGTCTTCACCAACAACTGCGAGCACTTTGCGAACTGGTGCGTTTCTGGAGAGCGGTCGAGCCTTCAAGTAGACGCCGCGGTCTCCACCACGGCAATCGGCGGCGTCTCGTCAGTAGCTCCGCTATTGGGGGCGAAGACCGTCGTGCAGCTCGGAGTTGGTCCCTCGCCGAGTGCGCCGAACCTGATGTCGGGCCTTGCCGAGCTCGGCGGAACGGCCGTCATGGGCATCTTCCTCTTGGCGGCGATCGGAGGCGGCGCCGGTGCTGCGACGTTCTCGTGGACGATGCGCGACAAGCCGAGCCTCCCGGAGGAAGAGCGCCACGCACGCGCGGGCGCACGCCGCGCGTCAGCCGGCGGGGCAGCCGCCGGAGTCGGCTTGACTCTCGCCATCGTTGGCGCAGCAGGAGTCCCTGGCTACGGAGCGACTGGGATCTCGTCGGGCCTGGCCGCGCTTGGCCGACCACTTGGCGGCGGCATGGCAAACGGCATCCGCGTGTCCTGCCTTCTTCCTCTCCTCGCCGCGATCATCCTGGGCATGTGCTGGTACCAATACGAGAAGTCACGCCGTGTCGCGCCGCGCCCGGTGCTGCGCCCCGGGTCAGCCTGAGAGCCAATCTCCCAGCGAGCCACCTATGCGACGCCGAGTTCGGTGGTCAACTCACCTGCACCGAACGCGTCGATCGCACCGGCTCCGGTACTCGCTCGCCGTCGAGATATCGCTGGAGACGGTTCGCTGATGCGGCTTCGGCGGCCGGCATCAGGTGCCCGTAGCGGTCGTAGGTTGTGGTGATCGAGCTATGACCGAGGTATGTCTGTAGCGCCTTCGGGCTTTCCTCGGCGGCGATCATGAGGGAGGCGTAGGTATGTCGGCATTCGTGAAGTGTGATCGGCTCGAGTCCGTGGTCGGCCCAGGCTTTTCGTGCGCGCTCGCTGAGGCCGCTGTCGCTAAATGGGCCATCGGGTCCGCGGCGCCGTCCGGCGAGCGCCGAGCGTGCGAAGACGAGTGGCTGGCCCGGGCGTGCACGCATGCTGTGCTCGACGAGGTAGTCGCGCAGGACGGGCGGGATCGGAACGCGGCGCGTGCCCGCTCGGCTCTTTGGCTCGCCCGTGCTCCCGACCTCTGGGTTGTGGCTGCGGGTGACGTGAATGACGCCGGCGCCAAGGTCGACGTCTGACCAGCGCAGCGCCATTAGCTCGCCGCGGCGTAGTCCGGCGTATGCGGCGGTCGCCCACACGGGCCGGTCACGGATCGGTAGTACGGCGAGTAGTAAGCCAAGCTCGGCGGCCGTGGCGAAGCGCTCCCGGCGACCGGCGTCCTGTGGCAGTGCGAGGCCGGCTGTGGGGTTGACCGTTACCAGCTCGAGGTCGATTGCGCGGCGGAAGATGGCCCGGAGTGGCATCAGGATGTTGCGGACTGTGGACGCGCTGAGTCCTTCGGTCTGAAGCTTTCCCACAAGCTGGTTGAGCGTGCCGCGTCGGATTTCGCTTAGCCTCGTTGCGCCGAGCGCCGGGTACAAACGGTCGGCCAGTGCGGCCTCGTACCCGCGCAGCGTTGATGGGCGGTAGCGCTGGCCGCTGCGATTGCGGACGGCGCCTTCGTGTGCTGCAGCGAGCCACTCGGCTCCGGCTTGGCGGAGAGTCGGGCTGCCGCGCACGCCGAGGACGCCGCGCGCAAGCGCGGCTTCAGTGTCGCGCTTCCACGCTCGTGCATCGGCGAGTCGCTCGAAGGACTTCGACGAGCGCCGCTTCTCAGCGGCGAAGTAGACCTGGGCCTGGTAGCGGCCGGACGGCCGGCGTGTTATGCCGGGCGGGAGTTCGGATCTGGCGGACAAGCGAACGAGGATAGGTCACTCACGGGATGGCTGCGCGGTCCGCGTGCGTGTCGAGCCACCGCTCGAGCTCGGCGATCGGAACGAGCCGCCGTCGACCTACGCGAACCATCCGCAGGTCACCAACGATGTGTTCGTCGAAGAAGTCGATCGAGACGCCGAGCGCGCTCGCGGCTTCCTGTTTGCTCATGGCGATCCGCGGCACTGAGGCAGCCTCGACGCTCACGACGCGGAAGGTCCGCGCGCTGGCCGACCCGGGCCCGCGCCTGGAGGCGGCCTTCGTGGTATCGAGCGAGGTGGCGCGTGGCGCGCCCATAACGAGCACTACCTCCGTTGGGCTTGGCGGACGCCAACTGTACACGAGTTAGGCTGAAATAGCGATAATTAGTCCTGGTTAGCGGCGCTTGTAGGGATTTATCCTGTTGTAACCCTATGATCCGGCGGGGTGAGCGCAGCGAGCGACCCGATTCAGGACGCCTTCGCGGCGGTACAGGAGCGCTGGCGGCGAGCTATCCACGCCCATCGGCTGGCACCGCCGGACGCGGGGTTCAGTGCTCGTCTGGCCGACCTAGCCGCGGTCGCGCGTGCGGAGGCCCGGGTCTGTCGTAAGGCTGCCGCGGCGGGCTATTCGTGGCCGGCGCATAGCGCGACGGCGCAGCCGCCATATGAGCTGCAGCCGGGGACCGGGCGGCGCGGGCCTGAGGCGTTGTGGGCGCGTTTTGATGCGGCCGCAGCCGAGCTCAACCGCGCTGGCGGCGGCACAGATCTGATGGAGGTTGCGCGCGCGCACGAGCTGCTCGCGGATGCTGCCGATGCGCTTGCCGTGGAGGTCGAGCGCGAGGACCGCGCCAGCGGCCTGCTGCCGCAAGCCGATGCTCGCAAGCGCCGCAGCGCCTGAGCGCCGCGGTCAGCCGGACCGTGGGGGAACTAGCGCGGTTGCGGTCGCCGAGCCAGTCCACAGCGCGTCCGGCCCGCTCGCACCGGCGTCGGCTTCTGGCAGCTCGCTTTCGCCTTCATACGCCTGTTCCGCATGCTTGCCGAGTTCGCGCCGGCGAGCGGCCTGCTCGACCATCGCGTACACGTCACGGCGCAGAATCACGTACGCCTTCCCCACGCGACCGCCCTTCAGCTTCCCACCATCGATCCACGAACGCACCGTCTGCGGCGTCACATGAAACTGAGCCGCAACCTGCGAAACGGTGAGAATGTCGTCGTCAGCCATCGTAAGCCGCCCGGTCTCGATCGGTGACATGGCAGGATACGCGGGCGACAGGCTGGCGAGGACGGCCACCTCGATC
>JBEKBL010000112.1:0-6489 GCA_050015415.1 Solirubrobacteraceae bacterium | reverse complement strand
CACCCGCAGGCCCTCCGCCAGCGAGGCGAGCACGCGTGTCAGCTCGGCCACGCGGTCGCCGTCGCGCGCCAGCTGCCACGGCGCGTGTTCCTCGACGTAGCGATTCAGCCGCCGCACGAGCTGCCAGATCTCTTCGAGCGCGCTCGACAGCTCGGCGCGGTCGAGCAGACCATCGACCCGCGCCGCGAGCCCAGCGAAGTCGCCGCTCAGTTGATCGTCGAGTTCGACGGCGGCGACGCGGCCGTCGGAATAGCGCCCGAGCATGTTGAGCGTGCGGCTGGCGAGGTTCCCGTACTCGTTGGCGAGCTCCGCCGCGTACCGCGTGCGGACGCCGTCGAGCGAGACCGGGCCGTCCTGGCCCGAGCTGACCTCGCGCAGCAGGTAGTGGCGCAGCACGTCGGCGCCAAACTCCTCGACGACCTCGAACGGATCGACGACGTTGCCGCGCGACTTCGACATCTTCTCGCCGTCCGGCCCCAGCAGGAAGCCGTGTACGTAGATGTGGCGAGGCGGCTCGAGCTCCGCGGCGAGGAGCAGCGCCGGCCAGTAGATCGCGTGGAACTTGAGTATGTCCTTGCCGATCACATGGAAGCTCGCGGGCCAGAACCGTGCCGTGAGATCCTCGCCCTCCCGCGCGTAGCCGAGCGCCGTGACGTAGTTGAGCAGCGCGTCGAACCAGACGTAGAAGACATGGCCCGCGTCCCAGGGCACATCGATTCCCCAGGTGAGCATCTTGCGCGTCAGCGACACGTCGGTCAGCCCACCGGCGAGGAAGCTCCGAGCCTCGTTGTAGGCGTGGCGCGGGAGCACAAAGTCGGGCCGCTCGTCGAGCAGCCGCTCGAGCGGCTCCTGGAAGGCCGAGAGGCGGAAGAACCAGTTCTCTTCGCTCTCGCGATCAAGCGGAATGCCGTGAATCGCACAGGTGTGATCCGGACCCATTTCGTTGTCGGTCTTGAAGTCGGCGCAGCGCGGGCAGTACCAGCCCTCGTAGGTCCCGAGGTAGACGTGGCCGGCGTCGTGGACCCGCTGGAGGATCTCCTGGACGCGCACGACGTGCCCCGGGTCAGTCGTGCGGATGAAGAAGTCGTTCGAGATCTCGAGCGTCGCGGTCAGCGCGCGAAAGCGCGCCGCGTTGCGATCGGCGAGCTCGAGCGGCGCGACGCCCTCGGCTGCGGCCGCGAGCGCCACCGGCTCGCCGTGCTCGTCGGTGCCCGTTAGGAAGAAGGTCTCCTCGCCCCGGGCACGCGCATTGCGGGCCAGGACGTCGGCGGTGATCGCTTCGTAGGCATGCCCGAGGTGGGGCACGGCGTTGACGTAGTTGATCGCTGTCGTTACGTAGTAGGGCATCGCTGCGGCGGAGCCGGTGATCCGTCTCAGGTCAGCGCGGCGTAAAGCCGGTTCGCGCCGATGCCGGTCAGCTCGGCGACGACCTTCGCCGCAACGCGCGGCTTGGCCCCGGCGGCAACGAGCGCGCGCACGGCCACGATTGCGCGGTCCTCATCACCGGTGCCGGGTGGCGCGGCGCCGACGACCAGCACGACCTCTCCGCGCGGAGGCTCGGCCGCATAGTGATTGGCGAGCTCTTTGGCGCTCGCGCGACGCACCTCCTCGTGGAGCTTGGTCAGCTCGCGACAGACGGCCACCGGTCTGGTCGGGTCGGCGGCTGCCAGCAGCGCGAGCGTCCCTGGTAGCCGTTTGGGCGACTCGAATGCGACGAGCGTGTCGGTGCTCGTCAAAAGCAACCGCTCGAGCTCCGACTTCTTGCGCGGCAGGAAGCCGATGAAGCGCCAGCTCTGCGCCGGGAGACCGGAGGCGACGAGCGCAGCGATCGCGGAACTTGGCCCCGGCAGCACTTCCACCGAGAGCCCCGCCGCAATGCACGCCTGGACGAGGATGAAACCGGGGTCTGAGACGAGCGGCATGCCGGCGTCCGAGACGAGCGCAACGATCGCGCCCGAGCGCATCCGCGGGACCAGTTCGGCAGCGCGCTCGCGCTCGTTGTGCTCGTGGTAGCTGACGAGCGTGCCAGTGACTCCGTAGCGCTCGAGCAGCGTTCGCGTGCGCCGCGTGTCCTCGCAGGCGACGATGTCGGCCTCACGCAGCGCAGCAAGGACCCGCAGCGTAACGTCCTCGAGGTTGCCGATCGGCGTCGGGCAGACGACGAGGCGTCCGGCGCTCATATCGCCTCCGGGCGGCTTCCGCTGCCCGGTCCGCTTCCAGCGGTCACGCTCGGACCCGCTCGTGCAGCCGGTCGTGTGCGAGCAGCGCAGCGCCGAGCATCCCGGATTCGGCACCGAAGGCCGCGCCGCGGACCCGCACATGTTGCGCTGGCAGAGCAAGCGCGCGCTCGGACAGCACTCGTCGGGCGGGAGCGAGGATCAGTTCGCCTGCAGCGATCACGCCGCCGCCGATGACGACGACGTCGGGGTTGAAGACGTTGACGACGTTGACGAGCCCGATCCCAAGCCACGCGCCAAGCTCCGCCAGCAACGCGAGTGCGTCCGCGTCGCCGTCGAATGCGAGCTCCGTCACCAGCGGTCCGCTCACCTCAACCCCGGCTGCGAGCGCCTGCCCGAGCCTGCTGGCCGGACTGCGCCTCGCCAACGCCAGCGCCGCCGTCGTCAGGGCCGTGCCCGAGACGAGCGCCTCGAGACAGCCGCGGCTCGGACAGCCGGGCCCGCAGGGCGGACCGTCGGCCCAGACGACCATGTGGCCAAACTCGCCGGCCGCTCCCTGCGAGCCACGGTAGAGCTCCCCGCCGATCAGGATCGCTCCGGCGATGCCGGTGCCGAGCGTCAGCATCACCGCGTTGCGCTCGCCCTGCGCCGCCCCGGCACGATGCTCTGCGAGCAGCGCGAGGTTGCCGTCGTTGTCCATGAAAACCGGCAGCCCGATGCGCTCAGCCATCACGTCGGCGAACGCGACGCCAGCGATCGGGAGATGCACCGACGACGCCGCGAGCCCACGGTCCTGGTCGATCAAGCATGGAATGCCGAAGCCGACGCCCTCGACCTCCCCGCCAACCGCCGTGCGCACCTCGTCGACGAGCTCGGTCAGGGTCTCAAGCAGGGAACCGAGATCCGAGGTGGGCACCTCGCGACGCGCCCGATAGTGGACGCCGAGGCTCGCGTCGACCGCTCCGGCGATCGCCTTGGTGCCGCCGAGATCGACCCCGATGACGCATTCAGCCGACACCTCCGCCACTATAGACGGCGCTCTGATGGTCGAAGCTCCCGATTCCGGGCGCGGGAAGTACAAGCGCTACCGCAGTCCGCGCGGCTTGCGTGCGCGCCCTCGACAGGACCCCGAGGCCGGCCTCGCCGAGCTGCAGGACGCGACCGCGGCCCTCGCCCAGCCCGAGGGGAGCCCCCCCGCGAAACCGCCTCGCAGACGGTGGCGGCGGCCGCGCGTCCGCAGGTCGCGCCCCCGTTGGGTGCGCCTGCTGACGTTGCTCGCGACGCTCGTCGGCGTGTGGGTGGGCGTCTCGCTCGTGCTGTTCGTGATCAGCTCGATCGTCGCCACGGGCGTGCCGGCTTCGGCGGTCGCGGCGCTAGACAGCGGCGGCGTGCCACCTTTCTCTGCGACGACGATCCTCGTGCTCGGCTCGGACGGGCGGCCACCGGGATCGAAGGAGGGCGGCGCGGCCTCCGACACCGAGGGCGGGCCGACACGATCGGACACGATGATGCTGATCCGCACCGGCGGCGGTAGCACCTCGCGCCTGTCGATCCCGCGCGACACGGTCGTCGACCTGCCGGGCTACGGCCTGCAGAAGATCAACGCGGCGTTCTACTACGGCGGCGCTGCGCTTGCGATCAAGACGGTCGATAGCTTTCTCGACGTCAAGATCAACCACGTGGTCGTGATCAACTTCACGAACTTCCCCGCGCTCGTCAACGCAGTGGGGGGCGTCAACTGGACGGGGGGCTGCGTCGACTCGCAGATCAGCGGCGGCACCGCCGACGGCGGCTACTCGCTCGTGCTGAAGCCCGGAACACATCACCTTAACGGCGCGCAGGCGCTGATTCTCGCGCGGACCCGCGAGAACCTCTGCAACCCGGCATGGACTGACATCACGCGCGAGATCAACCAGCAGAAGCTGTTCGCCGCGATGAAGGGCCAGGTCCTTACGCCGACGGGCTTCGTCCGCTTACCCTGGATCGCCAGGGACGCACCGCAGACGCTCGAGACCGATATGGGCGCGCCGACGCTGGCCGGCGTCGCGGCGTCCCTCTCGCTGTTCGGGAGCGGCAGGACGACCGTTCTGCCAACCCAGGGCGAGTATCTCCCAGGCGTCGGCGACGTGCAGACGATCAGCGACGGCGCCAAACAGGCGGCGGTCGCGCAGTTCCTAGCCGGACGGTGAAAACTCCGGCAGCCGGCTAATCGGTCTTGCCAGCTGCCTTCGCGGGCTTCGGCTTTTCGGCCGCCGGCTTGTCCGCGGCCGGCTTGTCTGCGGCCGGTTTGGAATCCCCGCCTTCACCGGAGCTCTTGGAAGCGCCGTCGCCCGAGCTGTCCGCGGCGGCCTTCTCCCGCTGACGGTTACGCGTGCCGTAGTCGGTGTTGTAGAAGCCGCTGCCCTTGAACTGGACGTTCGGCGGGAAGAGAACGCGCTGCACCGGCGCGCCGCAGACCTCGCATTTCGTGAGCGGCGCATCGCTCATGCTCTGCGTCGCTTCGAAGGTATGGCCTTTCGTGCAGCGGTACTCGTAGGTCGGCATCTCAACCAATCATAGGAGGCGCTGCGGGCGCACCCTGGGTGCTTTACGTCGTCGTCCCCCGCCGCGCGATGCAACACGGTTACGATCCGGTCCCCGTGGCCGACGTCGTGACGATGGAAAAGCTCGTTTCGCTGTGTAAGCGGCGCGGCTTCATCTTTCCGAGCTCGGAGATCTACGGCGGGGTCGGCTCGACGTACGACTACGGCCATTACGGCGTGCTGCTGAAGACCGCCGTCAAGAATGCGTGGTGGCGAGCGATGCTGCAGGAGCGCGACGACATCGTCGCCATCGACTCGGCGATCATTCAGCACCCGCGCACCTGGGAGGCCTCAGGCCACCTCGCGAACTTCACCGACCCGCTCGTCGACTGCCGCTTCTGCAAGCAGCGCTTCCGCGCCGATCATCTCGAGCAGCTCGCCTGCGGGCAGCGCCCGTCGAAGCATCCGGGTGAGACACCCGAGTGTGATCTGACGGAGGCGCGCGAGTTCAACCTGATGTTCGAGACGACTTTCGGGCCGGTCAAGGAGAGCGGCGCGACCGTGTATCTACGTCCCGAGACCGCCCAGGGGATCTTCATCAACTTCAAAAACGTCCTGCAGTTCGCGCGCAAGAAGCCGCCGTTCGGGATCGCTCAGGTCGGCAAGTCGTTTCGCAACGAGATCACGCCCGGCAACTTCATCTTTCGAACGCGCGAGTTCGAGCAGATGGAGATGGAGTTCTTCGTCCCGCCGGCTGAGGCCTCGAGGTGGTTCGAGTATTGGACGGCAGCGCGCCGCGACTGGTACCTCGAGCTGGGAATTCGCGCCGACCATGTGCGCCTGCGCCCGCACGAGCCCGACGAGCTCTCGCATTACTCGAGCCAGACGAGCGATGTGGAGTACCTGTTCCCGATCGGCTGGTCAGAGCTCGAAGGAATCGCCAACCGTGGAGATTTCGACCTGCGCCAGCACACCGAGTTCTCGGGCGAGACGCTCGAGTACTACGACCAGCAGACCAAGGAGCGCTACGTCCCTCACGTGATCGAGCCTGCGGCTGGGGCTGATCGCGCGACACTCGCGTTCCTCGCGGACGCCTACGACGAGGAGGAGGTCGAGGGCGAGGTCCGCACCGTGCTCAGGCTGCACCCGCGGCTCGCGCCGGTCAAGGTCGCTGTGCTGCCGCTGCTGCGCAAGGACGGTCAGCCCGAGCTGGCGACGAGCGTGTTTCATGGTCTCCGCGGCAGCGTTCAGGCCGAGTACGACGAGAGCGGATCGATAGGCCGGCGCTACCGCCGCCAGGACGAGATCGGCACGCCATGGTGCGTGACGATCGACCACGAGTCGATCGCCGAGAAAACCGTCACACTGCGCGAGCGCGATTCACTCCAGCAGGAGCGCGTCCCGCTCGAGCGGCTCGCCCAGGAGATCGAGCAGCGACTCGCCGCGCCGTGGAGTACCCCGAAGCTCGCGGACTAGGGTTGGCTCAGCTGTCGTGCTGGTCGCCGTCGGCGGTGCGCGGCGACCACCAGCCGCGTGGTGCATCAGGCGGAGGGCCCGGACGGTCCGCCCGCGGGCTCGGCCGGTCCTGTCGCGGGTTCGGCCGGTACGGTGGCGGGCTGGACGATTCGGATGCTTCGTACCCGTGCAGCTCGGTCTCAGTCTCCGGCGCCGTGGCTTCCGGCTCGAACGCCCTACCGCCGGGCTCCGTCGTCGCGTAGGGCTCGAAGTCCTGGGCGGCCGGCTCGGAACCGGACTCGTTCGCCGCCGGCTCGAACGCGTAGGGCTCCGGC
>JBEKBL010000111.1:0-6494 GCA_050015415.1 Solirubrobacteraceae bacterium | reverse complement strand
CGCGCTGCAGTTCCTCGCGCAGCGCGAGACGCAGCGCCTCGCGGTAGGTCATGGTTTCCGTCGCTTGCGGCTCGAGCGACGGCTCGTCTTTCAGGGTCTCGACGGTGCTCATTGGCCCAGCCCTCCTGCGAATACGAGCTCGCGCTCACCGAACGGTGCGCCGGCGAGCATTCGAGCAAACTGCGCTGCGCTCCCGGGCGCGTACATCCCTTTGGCAAGCTCACTGACTTCGGGCGCGGCGTCAGCGCGCGCCCACTCGACGGCAGCGACGACGCGCTGCTCAGCCTCAGCCTCGAGCGCGTCGAGCTCGTGCGCGCCGGCACCGGCATCAACGAGCATCCCACGGACGCGCGGCAGCGGGTCCCGCTTGGCGTGCTCTGCGATCTCCTCACTGGTGCGGTAGCTGAGGCCAGGATCGGCGACCGAATGACCGCGGAAGCGGTAGGTGACGAGCTCCAGTACGGACGGTGTGCGATCGTCGCGGGCCGCAGCGGTCAGGGCGCACGTGGCGTCGATCACGGCGGACAGGTCGTTGCCATCGATCCGCTCGGACCGCATGCCGTAGGCGCCGGCTCGCTCGTGCAGATCGGTGATCGCCGAAGCGCGCCCGACGCTGGTCCCCATGCCGTACTCGTTGTTCATGACGAGGAAGACGACCGGTAGCCGCCAGACGGAGGCGAGGTTCAGCGACTCGTGCCAGGCGCCCATGTTGACCGCCCCGTCACCGAGCTCGCAGAGCACGCACTGACGCCGCTGCTGGCGAACCAACGCCAGCGCCAGACCTGTCGCGATCGGCAGTTGGCCGGCAACGATTCCCCAGCCGCCGAAGTATCCCCGACCGACGTCGAGCAGGTGCATCGAGCCGCCGCGGCCGTGGGCGCAGCCACCGGCACGCCCGAACAACTCGGCCATCACGGCCTCTGGCGGAACCCCGCGCGCCAGCGCGAAGCCGTGACAGCGGTAGCCGGTGATCAGCAGGTCGTCCGGCTCGAGCGCGTAAGTGCTGCCGACGGTGGCGGCCTCCTGACCGGAGGAGAGGTGGCAGTAGCCGCCGATCAGCGCCGCCTTGTACTCGCGTTCGGACGCGGACTCGAAGCTGCGAATCAGAAGCATCTTCTCGTAGAGCCCGCTCAGCGTCTCCTTGGCAATCTCCATCAGAACTCCCCCTCCTCGAAGTACTCGGGGTGTTGCGCGCGAATCGTCGGGACCGCCGAGAGGACCATGCGCAGGTGGTGGCGCAGTGCCACCTCCGCCTCATCGGGCGCGGCTCGACGCAGAGCGTCGAGCACGACGTGGTGCTCGACGACCATTTCGCCGAGGTAGTTGGGCTGGGGCAAGCTGAGACGGCGCACGCGGCTGAGGTGTCCCTTTGCCCGCTGCGCTACCTCCCAGGCGAAGCCGTGACCGCTGAGCTCGCAGATCGCGGCGTGAAACTCGTCATCGAGGACCGCGAAGCGCTCGAAGTCGGCGTGGGCTACCACCTCCTCCTGACGGCGGACGAGACCTTCGAGGGCCGCGATATCAGCCGCCTCCGCACGAACGGCGGCGACACGGACGGCGGCGCACTCGAGCGCCTCGCGCACGAACTGGGCGTCCTCCACGGCTCCGGTGCTGATCCGCGTGACGAAGGTGCCCAGTTGGGGCACGACCTGCACGAAGCGCTCGTCGCGGAGGCGCGCAAGCGCCTCGCGGATCGGTGTGCGGCTGACCGCGAGGCGCACGCTCAACTCGTTCTCTGAGATCCGCTGGCCCGGGGCCAGATCGCCGGCGATGATCGCCTCGCGAAGCGACGTGTAGACCTGGCGCCCGGCCGAGCCCGCGCTGACCCGCTGGGAATGCCTTATCCGCATGTCGGCCACGTCTGTATACTTACATACAAGTAGCCGGAATGGAGCAACCTTCCGTTCGGCGCCGTCTCAGAGGTGACGCGCCGAGCAAGGCTGTCGGCCTCACATATCGCCGGCAGAAGCAGTACCTCTCCTCCCCCTCAGGCCCGCTGCGGGATGGCCGCGTCTGGCGGCCACTCCTCGCGGCGGCGCCTGTATCGACGCTGCGCCGTCCGCCTCCGGCGCGCTGTCGCCTTTGCTGCGAGGCGCGATGGGATACCGGCGATCAGGAGGGCTCGGGAACGCTCAGGGCAGTGGGTGGGCCTCAAAGAACGCCCACATCACGCTGTTCGCGTTGATCGCTGCGGTTTGCGGTCCGAGAAGGCTGGTCAACGAGCTCGGCAGCGGTGGTCCGCCAGGCCACTCGTGGCCTTCGCCGGCGATCGTGTAGAGCTCGACCGCGACGCCGGCTTTGCAGTGGGTGTAGTCGGTCAGCGTCACCACGTGGGCAAGCTTCGACAATGCCGGCGTTTTGGAGCAGCCGTCCTGCCGCGCCCAGTTCGCCGCTGCCTGTGGCACCGAGTATGTCCAGTAGGCCTGGCCGTGGCCGTCGTAGGGGTCGACGGGGTCAGCCGTTCCGTGGAACGCGAGGATTGCCACTGGCCGGCCGGACGGGCAGGGAGTCGGGCTGCGGAGGCCGCTGACCGCGGCCACCGCAGCGAACACGCTGGAGGAGTCGCAGGCGAGCTGGCTGGCGATCCTGGCGCCGCCCGAGAAGCCGGTGGCGTACACGTGCGCGGGGTTGATGCAGTAGCGCTGCTCGAGGACGCCGACCAGCTTGGTCAGGAACTCCACATCGTTGGCGGCGTGAGCCGGCACAGTCCGCCCGCCGATCAGCGGCTCGCCGGGCACGTTCCAGTCGTAGCCGCTACCGTCGCGAATCAGTCCTTCCGGGTAGGCGACGATGAACTTGTCAGTGTCGGCGGTGGCATCCATGCCGCTGAAGAGCTCGTGCTCGGCTGCTGTGCTCCCGCTGCCGTGCATGCTGAGCACGAGCGCAAGCTTGCTCGAGCCCGTGTAGCCGTTCGGCAGGTGCACGATCACGGTGCGGCGATAGCCGGCGACATTCGTTGTGAGCGTGCCGCCGACCCCTCGCTGGCCGCAGCCTGTCGCGGCGCCGGCAGCGGCTTCCTTCGCGATCGCAGACGCCACGCCACCGCCGCCACCGGCCGCGCCGAGAAGCACTGCGGCGAGGACGGTCGTCGCGAGCGAGATCGTTGCTCCCCAACGCCAAGCCGCGGGCGCACGGCGAGCATCGCTCCGCGCCCACCATCGTCGCTTTGCGCATCTGTTCACGACGCGTCCGAGCCTACCCAACCAATCAGCCAACTGTTGCACCAACGCCAGCGGCAGATCTGCGCCTCGGACGCGCGGCTAGGTTTGCGCGGCCTGGCGCGTCATGGCGCGCTTGCCCCAGTGGGCGCGTTCGGCGTACTCGATGATGCGCGCGAAGTAGTCGCGGAGCGGCGTGGCGCCGATGCCGAGGGGCCCGAGCAGTGCTCGGGCCCGGTCGTCGTCGAGGATGGCTTCGATACCGAAGTAGGGCAGGTAGACGCTCGCCTGATCAGGAGTTGAGGAGCCGTCAGCGACCAGGCGCGGCGGGGGGCGGTCGAACTGGCGGCAGGCAAGTTCGATCAGCTCGCGGTTGGTGAGCGCGCTCGAGCCGGCGACGAGGTGAACGTTCCCGTTCGCCTCGTCGAGCTCGAGCAGGGCGATCAGCGCGCTTGCAACGTAGTCGATCGAAACGATGTCGGCGAAGCCCTGCGGGTCGACCGGCACTTCGTCCATGAGCCCGCGCGAAAACGCGCGCAGCGGCCAGTAGATCACATTGAAAACCGGCGTCCAGCCGGTGCGACTGTCGCCGACGACGATGCTCGGTCGGGCCACCACCAGCGGCAGATCCCCCGCGGCTTCGACGATTGCTTTTTCCCCGGCGAACTTCGACTGCTCGTAGGTGTTGCGGAATCCCTGTCCCAGGTCGAGGTCGGCCTCGCGGAAGTGCCCGTGGTAGCGACCCGCGACGTAGGCGGTCGAGACGTGGATGTGCCGGCGCAGCCGCCCGCGGTCGGCCAGGGCGCGCGCCAGCTCGAGCATCCGCAGCGGCCCGACCGAGTTCGTTTCGCGGGCCGTCTCGAGCGGCAGGTCGAAGGAGATCGAGGCGGCGCAGTGGATGATGCTCGTCGTACGCGAGAGAACCTCGTCACGCTCGGCGGCGTCGAGCGCGAGACCATCGACCGAAACGTCGCCCGTGACCACGTCGACGCGCGCGATACCGGGCGGCGGATCATCGTAGAGCTGGGCGTAGACGCCACGCAGTCGCTTTCTCGCGGCGTCGCGCGTCGAGGCTCGCACGAGACAGATCACCTCGATGTCGTCGCGCTCGATCAGACGCGCGAGGATCTCCATTCCGAGAAAGCCGGTCGCTCCGGTGAGCAGGACCGTCTCACTCACCGAGCGGCGCCCCCATCGCGTGGAAGCCGCCGTCGACGTGGATGATCTCGCCGGTGATCGCGCGCGCGAAGTCCGAGAGCAGGAAGCAGACCGCCGCGGCCACCGGTCCGGCGTCGCGCGTGTCCCAGCCAAGCGGCGCGCCGGCGCGCCACAGCCCGGCCAACGTGTCGAAACCTGGGATTCCTCCGGCGGCGATGGTCTCGATCGGGCCGGCCGAGACGAGGTTGACGCGGATCCCGCGCGGGCCGAGATCGCGCGCGAGGTAGCGGGACACGCTCTCGAGGGCCGCTTTCGCTACACCCATCCAGTCGTAGACCGGCCAGGCGACGCTCGCATCGAAGTCGAGGCCGACAACCGAGGCGCCACCATCGGCGGCAGCGAGCTGCGTAGCCAGCGCCGCGGCCAATGCTTTGAACGAGTAGGCGCTGGTCTCGAAGGCGGTGATCGCGCTTTGCGCGGGCGTGTCGAGGAAGCCGCCGCCGAGTGCGTCCTCCGGGGCGAATGCGATGGCGTGCAAGAGGCCGTCGAGCGCTCCCCAACGGTGTTCGATCTCTTGCGCCACGGCGGCCAGATCGTCCGGGCTGTTGACGTCGAGCTCGAGCACGTCGGGCGGGATCGGGAGCGCTTTCGCGGCGCGCTCCGTCAACCGCTTGGCGCGGCCGAAACCCGTGAGCGTCACCTCGGCGCCGAGCTCCTGCGCCTGGCGCGCGACCTCGAAGGCGATCGAGCCGCGCGTCAGGACGCCAGTGACCAAGAGGCGCTTGCCATCGAGCATCAGCCACGCTCCGACGTCATAGAGGAATGTTGCCGAGCGGACGGCGGCGCGGCGGCACGGAGTCGAGCGCCAAAAAGGCCGCCGAGACTCGCTCGCGCGTTTCGGCTGGCTGGATCATGTCGTCCACGTAACCCTCGGCGCTCGCGGCCCCCGGATGCAGGTGCTCAGCCGCGTAGCTGGCTGCGAGCTCCACGCGGGCGCTCGCAGGATCATCGGCGGCCTGTATCTCACGACGGTTGATGATGTCAACCGCCTGCAGTGCGCCCATGACGCCGAGCTGCGCGCTCGGCCAGGCGTAGACGAAATCGGCACCGAGCTCCTTGCTGTTCATCGCGATGAACGCGCCGCCAAACGCCTTTCGGATCAACACCGTGACGCGCGGGACCGTGCACTCTGCGAATGCGTGCACGAGCTTTGCGCCATGACGGATTACGCCGAGCTTCTCCTGCTTGGTTCCCGGTAGGAAGCCCGGCGTGTCGACCAGCACGAGCAGCGGGATGCGGAACAGGTTGCAGGTCCGCACGAAGCGTGCCGCCTTTTGCGACGCATCGCTGTCGAGGACACCGCCGAGGTAGCGTGGCTGGTTGGCGACGATTCCGACCGAGCGCCCCTCAAGGCGACCAAACGCGCAGACGATGTTGCGCGCGTAGCGCGGCGAGATCTCGAGCAGACGACCGCCGTCGAGTAGCGCACGGGCGACATCGCGGATGTCGTAGACCTTGCGGTCCTCCGCCGGCACGAATTGATCGGGCGCCACGGCAGGCGGATCCACCGCCGGCCACAGGGTCGGCGGCGCCTCGCTGTTCTGTGGCAGGAAGTCGAGCAGGTCGCGAGCCAGCAGCGCCGCGTCCACATCGTTCGGTGCCACGAGGTGACAGACCCCGTTGCGCTCATGCACGCGCGGACCACCGAGCTCGAGTGCGGTCACGTCCTCGCCGGTGACGGCAGCGACGACGCCGGGACCGGTCAGGAACATGCTCGCGCTCTCGGTCATGATCACGAAGTCGGTCAGCGCGGGCGCATATGAGCCGCCGCCCGCCGAGGCGCCACAGATCACCGAGATCTGAGGAACGCGACCTGACAGCGCAACGTGGTGGTTGAAGATCCGCCCGTAGCCCGAGAGCGCGGCGAGGCCCTCCTGCATCCGCGCGCCGGCGGACTCGACGAAGCCGATCACCGGCACGAGCGTCCGCTCCGCCAACGCGAGGACCGACACGACGGTGTCCGCGTGGGCCTCGCCGAGCGAGCCACCCGCAAACGAGGCGTCCTGCGCGAAGCAGGCGACCGGGCGACCGTCGACGCGACCGGTCGCGCCGAGCACGCCGTCCCCGGGACGCGCCTTGTCCCCCATGCGACGCGAGCGCACGTCGGTACGCAGCAGA
>JBEKBL010000110.1:0-6509 GCA_050015415.1 Solirubrobacteraceae bacterium | reverse complement strand
GCCGCTCCCGCTGGCCGCCGCGCTGCTGGCCCTCGCCGTAGCGCTGAGCCTGCGGCGTGCTCGCCTGCGTGTCCCGGCTCGCTCTGGCGTGACGTAGCATCCTCGCGTACGGCGAACGCGGCCGCCTGGGATGTCTCCGCCGCCGTCCGTGAACATGAGCGTCCTGCGCAACCTCGAGAACAGAATCGCCGGCCTCGTCGAAGGGGCGTTCGGTCGCGCGTTCCGCAGCGAGATACGGCCGGTTGAGCTCGCCCGCCGGCTTGCTCGCGAGATGGACTCACACCGGCGGTCGTCGCTCTCGAGCACCTATGTGCCCAACGAATACATCGTCTGGCTCTCACCCGAGGATCGCCGGCAGCTCGCGCCGATCGAGCAGGGTCTCGTCGAAGAACTGTCCGCGTACCTGCTCGAGCACGCGCGCGCCGAGCGCCTCGCGCTGGTCTCCCAGCCCCTGATCGAGCTCCGCACCGACCGCCGGCTGGCGCTCGGTGAATGTGGCATCGAGGCGCATCTAGTGCGACAGGAGCGCCGCTCGCCGGCCGAGCGCCAACCCGCTGCCGCGCCGGTCGGTGCGCGGGGTCGCGGCCCCGACGTCGGGCAGGCTTACCTGTCGGTCGGCGGCTCGCGCCACTTGATCGGTCCGCACGGTGCGGTGATCGGGCGCAGTCCCGACGCCGACGTCGTGCTTTCCTCGACCGACGTCTCGCGCCGTCACGCCGAGATCGTCCCCGACGAGGCAGGCTGGGTACTCGTCGATCTCGGCTCGACAAACGGGGTGCGCCTCAACGCTTCGACGATTGGCGTGCCAACTCTCCTCACCGATGGCGACGTCATCGAGATCGGCTCCAGCGAGCTGTTCTTCGAGGTCAACTGAACCGCACTGCGCCCGGCGCGCGGTTTACCCGAAAATCAAAGTCGTGTCGACCCTGCAACCCGTCTCGGTGGCTCTCAAGCTCGGCTTCCTTGGCGTTCTGTACCTGTTCCTCCTGTGGGTCGCATGGAGCGCGACTCGCGACCTTCGCGCTCCCCGCAGCGTCAGCAGCGCGGGCGAGGACGGGACCGGCATGTACTCGGCCAGCGCCGGCGGGGTGGTGGCGCAGCGCGCGCCGCGGCTGGTCGTCGAACGCGCGCCAGGCCACGCGACCGGCATGATCTATGACATCGACGCCGGCGCCGTGTTGGGCCGCGGCGATGCGGCGGAGATAAGGCTCAACGATCCTTTCGCCTCCTCGCGTCACGCGCGGATCGTCCTCCAGGGCGGCGTCGTGATGCTCGAGGACCTCGGGTCGACCAACGGCACCTATCTCAACGAGGAGCTGCTCGCTGGCGTCGCGCCGCTGCACCACGGCGATCGCGTCAGAATCGGCGACAGCGAGTTCACTTATGAGGACGGCTGATGCTGCGCGTCGCTGAGCAATTCTCACATTCCGACACCGGGCGCCAGCGCCGCGGCAACGAAGATGCGTTCCTCGAGCGCGCGCCGCTGTTCGTCGTGGCCGATGGGATGGGCGGAGCCCAGGCCGGCGAGGTTGCGTCGCGAATCGCGATCGAGCTTTTCGCCGATGGCCTCAACATCGACGAGGCTGCCGACCCGGCTGAGCGCCTCGCCGCTCGCGCCGAGGAGGCCAACGCGGAGATCCACGCGCGGGCACAGGACGACGCCGAGCTGACGGGCATGGGCACCACGCTCACCGCCGCGTACGTCGGTACGAGCGAGATCTCCTTTGCGCACGTCGGCGATAGCCGCGCCTACCGTTTTCACGACGGCCATCTCGAGCGGCTGACCCACGACCATTCCCTCGTCGAGGAGTTGATCCGACAGGGCCAGCTGACGGAGGCCGAGGCCGAGGAGCACCCACAGCGCTCGATCATCACGCGCGCCCTTGGCCCCGAGCCCGACGTCGACGTCGACATGATCACGCTCGAGGGGATCGACGGCGACGTCTATCTACTCTGCAGCGACGGCCTGACCTCGATGGTCCAGGAGAACGAGATCGAGCGGATAGTCGCCAAGAGCCGCACGCTCGACGCCGCCGGCCGCGAATTGATCGCCGCGGCAAACAAGGCTGGCGGTCGTGACAACATCACCGTGATCCTGTTCCGCCTCGAGGACTTGGATGGCAGGCCGACAGGCCAGCCGCCCCCGGCGCGGCGCCGCAGCCGGGTCGACGCCGGGCCGCCGACCGAGCCGCTGGTCGCGCCTGCTCCCGTGGTGACGGGTGTGCGCGACGAGATGCCGGGCGGCCCGGTGGCCCCACAGACGCTCCGCGATGGCTACTACACCCGACCGCCACGGTCTCCGCGCGGGCGTCGGCGCATAGCGCCGCGGATGCCCGTCGTCGGCTCGACCCGATCGGGACGCACCCGTCGCCGAAGCCGGCGATTCGGCGCCGCGCTAGCGGCGCTCGCAGCCGTCGGCGTTGTCGCACTCGGCCTACTGTTGGCTGCGCAGGCCATCTATTTCATCGGCGCCGATCGCGAGGGGCAGGTGACGATCTACAACGGCCTGCCGTTCAGCCTGCCGTTCGGGATCAATCTCTACACCGAGTACTTCGTCTCCGGCGTGACCACTGCCGAGCTGAGCCCGTTTGAGCGGGGTCGCCTGTTCAACAACGAGCTGCGCTCGCAGGCCGGCGCATCGAGTCTCGTCCGGGCGCTCGAGCTCGATCAGGTCCAGGGGCAGTGAATCGACCGATTGCCCGGCTCTTCGTCCTGGTGCTCGTCATGTTCGGAGCGCTCGTCGCCTACACCTCTCGCTGGTCCGTGTTCGAGGCCTCCGCGCTCCAGGACAACAAGCTCAACGCGCGTACGCTGCTCGAAACCCGGTACATCCAGCGCGGACCGATCTACGCCGCTGACGGGTCCGTGCTCGCTGACTCGGTGCGCGGCGCCGACGGCGGTTATGAGCGCCGCTATCCCTTCGGGGCCCAGTTCGCAAATCCGATTGGCTTCTCTTTTCCCAACCAGGGCTCGGTCGGCCTCGAGGCCTACGACAACAGCTTGCTCGCCGGCACGCCGCTCGATCACGAATCGATTGTGGATCAGCTAGAGGGTCACCAGACCGGCGGCGACAGTGTTTACACGACGCTAGACCCGACGGCGCAGAGCGTCGCGCTGCAGGCACTCGAAGCGAGCCACCACACCGGGGCTGTCGTGGCGATCACCCCGAGCAGCGGCGCGATCCGGGTGTTTGCGAGCGTCCCGGCTTACGACCCGAACGGTGTCCCGACCAAGTCCCAGGGCGGGTCAGAGTTCGACCGCGTGACCGAGGCCCAGGACGACCCCGGATCGATCCAGAAGGTGGTGACGGCGATCGCAGCGATCGACACCGGTAAGTTCACGCCGGAGACGCTCGTCGACGGTAAATCCCCACAGACCTTCGAGGGCATCCCGCTGAACAACGACGAGAACCTCAGCTACGGTTACATCACGTTGACCGAAGCGCTGACGCAATCGGTCAACACGGTTTACGCGAACGTCGCGCAAGGGCTCGGATCGACGGTCCTCGCCAGATACATGAGCCGGCTCGGCTACTACCAAGATCCGCCGATCGACCTGCCGAGCGACGAGCTAACGCCGAGCGGTGTGCGCGACAGCAAGGGGGACCTCGTGCCGGTAGCCGACTCCGATGTTCCGCTGGTGGGTATCGGCGAAGGCCAGCTGACGGTCACGCCGCTGCAGATGGTGATGGTCGCCTCCGCGGTCGCGAACGGCGGCAAGCTGATGCGCCCGTACCTGACGCAGAAGGTCGTCAACGCGGATGGCGTTACGGTCCGGCGCACCACGCCGACGCTGTTCGACACGGTGATGAAACCGTCCACGGCGACCGCCGTTACCACGATGATGGAAGACGTGGTGCAGGATGGAACAGCCGAGGCGGCGCTGGCCGGTTTCGACATCAAGCCGATCGCCGGCAAGACCGGCACGGCCGAGCTCGGCAACAGCACCAACTCTCCAAACGACGCGTGGTTCATCGCGTTCGCGCCCGGCAAGGACATCGCGGTGGCGGTCGTTGTCGAGAAGACCTACGACTACGGAGCGTCCGCCGCGGCCCCGATCGCTCGCGACGTCCTACAGTCTCTCGTGGGAGCACGATGACGTTCCAGATCACAGCGGGCACGATCATCGACGAGCGCTACCGCGTCGTTTCGCGCGTCGGCTCGGGAGGTATGGCGGACGTCTACTGTGCGGAGGACCTCCAGCTCGGACGGCGCGTCGCCGTCAAGCTGCTGCACGAGCGCTTTGCGCAAGACGCCGAGTTCGTCGAGCGTTTCCGGCGTGAGGCCTCGAGTGCGGCCTCGCTCTCGCACGCCAACATCGTGAGCGTCTACGACCGTGGCGAGTGGAACGGCACGTACTACATCGCGATGGAGCTGCTCGAGGGCCGTTCGCTCGACCAGATCGTCCGCGAGGAAGCTCCGCTGACGCCCGAGCGCGCGATCGAGCTGACCGAGCAGGTGCTGCGCGCGGCGCGCTTCGCACACAAGCGAGGGGTCGTCCACCGCGACCTCAAGCCGCACAACGTGATCGTTGACGACGAGGGCCGGGTCAAGGTCACAGACTTCGGCATCGCGCGAGCCGGCAGCTCCGAGATCACGCAGACCGGCTCGATAATGGGTACCGCGCGCTACCTCTCTCCGGAGCAGGCGCAGGGGGAGGCCGTTGGCCCGAGCAGCGACCTGTACGCGATCGGCATCCTGCTCTACGAGCTGCTGACCGGCACGGTGCCGTTCGAAGGTGAGTCGGTCGTGGCGATCGCGCTGCGCCACCTCTCCGAGCCGCCACGCCCACCGAGCACGCTTGTCTCGTCGATCTCGCCGAACCTCGACGCGATCGTCCTGCGGGCGCTCGCCAAAGACCCCGCAAACCGGTTCGCTGACGCCGACGAGTTTCTGGCCGCGCTGGCTGGTGAGCGCGAACGGCTGCGATCCGAGGACGGAAGTCGCACCGCGACATTCGCGCCGATGGTGCTCCCGGCGCCGCTCGCGGGGGCAGTCGTTCAGGGCACCCAGACGCTGTTGCCCGCAGAGGTAGTTCCCGCCGATCCCGGTTATTGGGACTCGACGGCGACGAGCATCATCGGTCCCGGATTGCCGCCGCGTCAGCGGCGTGGCGGCCCGGCGTGGCCGTGGGCGCTGTTTGGCGCCGCGCTCGCCGCGGCGGCGATCGTCGCCCTCGTCCTCCTGCTCGTACCCAAGCGCGAGACGGTACCGAGAGTGATCGGCCTGACCCAGTTCCAGGCCGGGCAGAAGCTGTCGGACTTCAACACCGTGTCAACCTCCCATCCGTCGAGCGTCCCGCCCGGCATCGTGTACGCCCAAACTCCCTCGCCGGGAACCGTGATCTCCAAGGGCGACACCGTCGCGATCTACGTCTCGAGCGGCCCCGGGCAGAAGAGCGTGCCGTACGTGACCGGCGAAGCGGCTGCGCAGGCCAAGCGCTCGCTGCGCCTCGAAGGCTTCCGCTACGACGAGACATCACAGCCCTCGGCCAGCGTGCACAAGGGCGACGTGATCTCCACGAGCCCCGCGCCGGGCAGCACCGCCGGCCCGGGCAGCGTCGTGCAGCTGACGGTCTCGAGCGGTGCACCATTGGTGAACCTGGTCAACGTCGTCAACCTCCAGTACCCCAACGCGCAGGACATCCTGCTTGCCGACGGCTTCAAGGTGAAGAAGCAGCGCGTCTCGTCGAGCGTGACAGCGGGACAGGTGCTCGCGGAATCTCCAAGCACCGCCAAGGCTCCCGAGGGATCAACCATCACGCTCGACGTGGCCGAGCCCTCGATGCGGATCGCGGTGCCCGATGTCCAGGGGGACAGCGAGCAGGCCGCCGTGGCGACGATCCAGGCGGCCGGCCTGACCCCCGAGACCTCTTCGCAGCCGACGCCGAACCCGGCCGACAACGGCCTCGTGATCAGCGAGACGCCGGCGGCGGACTCGATGGTCAAGCCGGGGGCCGTCGTGGCGCTCGAGATCGGCAACTACTCGGCGAGTAGCGGCCCCAGCGGCACAACAGGCCCTTCTGGCTCGACCTGATGCGCGTTGCGGTCCTGGGCGGCGGGCCGTCCGGCGAGCACGAGGTCTCGCTAGCCTCTGCGGCGTCGGTCCGCGAAGGGCTCGAAGCAACCGGGCACACCGTCGCGTCGATCGAAATCACGCGCGACGGTCAGTGGCTCCACGATTCCGCCGAGCTCCAGCTGACGCCAGCGGGCGGACTGCTCGACTGTGACGTCGTCTTCCCCGCCCTCCACGGACCCTACGGCGAGGACGGCGTCGTCCAGGGCGTGCTCGAATGCCTGAACGTTGCCTACGTGGGCTCGGGCGTCGCGAGCTCGGCGCTGTGCATCGACAAGATCAGCTCCAAGCAACTCATGGCTGCAGCCGGGGTGCCGCAGGTCGCCTTCCGCGCGGTCGCCCGAGAGAGCTTCGACACCCAGCGCACAGAGCTCTTCGCCGACCTCGAGTCGCTCGGCAGGCCTCTGTTCGTCAAGCCCGCGCGGATGGGCTCCT
>JBEKBL010000109.1:0-6510 GCA_050015415.1 Solirubrobacteraceae bacterium | reverse complement strand
GTAGAGGGGGCAGCACGACGGCGTGCTCCAGCCCTCCTGATCCCTGCTGTCCACATCGTGTACAGCAGGCTCACCTTCACGTACGGTTGACCCTGACGCCATGGCGTAGGTTTACTACGCGGCGCGCAGTGTCCTCGAGTCCTCGACGGAACCGTCGACGGGGACATCGCCTGCCACGTTGACCATCGCCGTGAACACCTCGAGCGAGGCGAACGCGATCGCCTCGAGCAGCTGCTCATCGGTCCAGTCGGCCTCGCGCGCCTCCTCGTGGAGGTAGGCGGGCAGCGGCCCACGGCTGTCGAGCGTCGCCTTGAGGTAGCGCAGCAGCGCCGCCTCCTTGGGGTCTCCCGAGTCGAACTCGCGCGCCTTCGCGACCTCGTCGAGGCCGAGACCGGCGGAGCGAGCCGTGCGGCCATGCAGCGCGATGCCCGGCGCTGAACCGTACTGCTCGGCCACGGCAAGCGAGATCCGCTCGAGCGTCGCCACGCTCAGCGTCCCACGGCGCAGCTCGGCGCGGAATCGCGCGTAGGCGCGCAGCGCCGCCGGCGAGCCAGCGAGCACGCCGAGGAAGTTCGGCAGCTGACCACCGGTTGATAGCGCGCCACGCAGTACCGGCATCGACGCGTCGGGCGCTGTTAGGTCGTCGTGGATTTGGAACCTGCTCATCGTCGTCTTCATCGCAATCACGCTTTGCTTTTCGTCGTTGCTTTACCTTCTGCTTACAACTTACCTTTGGTAAGGATACTACGTTCGGCTCGCAATTCAAGCCTTTACCCCGGTTTTCCGCGTCTGAAACGCGTGTAGCGGGCTCTGGTTGCAGTGTTCGCCTCTGGGCATCGGCTTCCTGTCCAGGGAATACGCACGCGGGCGCGCGTCGGATGTCCTATCGGCGGGATGCGCTACCGGCACCCGCGGCGCCGGCTGAGGTCAGCGTCCGGCGACGGCCGCGACGAACGAGGCGATGTCGTCGGCGTCCCGGCCGGAGTACAGATCGGCCGGCATCTGTCCCCCGGGGCCGGAGAAGCCGTTCGCGAGCGCGTAGAGCACGAGCGCCTTCGCTGGCCGTAGGACGTCGAGGTCCGGGCCAATCCGCGCTACGGCGTTGACGGCGTGCAGCGTGTGACAGGTGGCGCAGGTTCTCGCGAACAGCTGGCGGCCGGTGGCCTCGTCGGCGGTCAGGTGGATGCCGTGCGGCCCGTTGCGCGGCGCGTCGCGCCCATTGTGGATCGAGACGATGATCGCGACGGCGATGGCTGCCGCTGACACGAGGGTGAGCAGGCCGATCGCGCCGAGCATCGAGAGCTTGTCTCGGCGACGCTCTTCTCTGCTCTCCGCAGCCACGGCCGGAACATATCTGATGGAGCTGACCGTGGGCGGCGTTGCGCCGGAGCGGACGGCGAGGCGTCGCGGGACCTGACCCAAGAATGGAAAGACCCCGCCTTGCGGCGGGGTCTTTCTTTAGCGGGCCTGTAAGCCGGATTCTGTCGTGAGCAGCCATCCATCTGAGCGGCCTACCTGGACCTCGGCGGGCAGCCTACGAGCGGTCCTGCTTGGCCTTGCATCGGGTGGGGTTTGCCTGGCCGCCGCGTCACCGCGACGCCGGTGCGCTCTTACCGCACCATTTCACCCTTACCGGCGCGCAACTCACGTGTGGCCGCGCGCTTAGGCGGTGTCTTTTCTGTGGCACTTTCCCGCGGGTTTCCCCGGGTCGCCGTTAGCGACCACCCTGCCCTTTGATGTCCGGACTTTCCTCGAAGGCGAACCTCCGCGGCTGCTTGGCCTGCCGGGTGACAGTAGCGCGCGCGGGCCTGTGACGCCAGTCGAGCAGGGCGCCCGACGAGTTTGCGCGGCCGGATGCGCGACGCAAACGTGGTCGGGCAGCAGCGCGAGCTCAGAGCAGCGAGCGCATCACCCCGACGACGCGACCAAGGATCCGGACGTCGCTGCTGCGGATCGGCTCCATCGCTGCGTTCTCGGGCTGTAGGCGGACATGGTCGGCTTCGCGAAAGTAGCGCTTGACCGTGGCCTCCTCACCGACGAGCGCGACGACGATCTCGCCGTCGGCCGCATGCTCCTGCGAGCGGACCACCACGAGGTCGCCTTCGATGATTCCGGCGTCGCGCATTGACTCGCCGCGAACGCGCAGCAGGAACGTTCCGTCGTCTCCCCCGGCGGCCTGCGGCACGGAAACGTAGTCCTCGATGTTCTCCTCGGCCAGCACTGGTTGGCCGGCGGCGACCGTGCCCAGCAGCGGCAGTCCAGCGGGGCGCAGCACCGCTCCCGCGTCGCGAACCACCCGATGGAGCAGCTCGAGCGCGCGCGGCTTCGATGGGTCGCGGCGCAGCATGCCGAGCTGCTCAAGGTTCGCGAGGTGCTGGTGCACCGTCGAGGACGAAGCAAGCCCGACGGCCTTGCCGATATCCCGAACCGTCGGCGGATACCCGTGGTGCGCGCCGTAGTCTTCGATGAAGTCGAGGATCTCCTGCTGGCGTTTGGTCAGATCCACCCGAGCCTCCTTGACGCAACCACGCTTGAACCGAACACTTGTTCGTGAACCTTAGCGCCCGCCCAGGACGGAATCAAGCGCCTATACTCGCTGGTCCTGCGCCTGTGGCGGAATTGGTAGACGCGCAAGGTTGAGGGCCTTGTGAGCGCTTAGCTCGTGGAGGTTCGAGTCCTCTCGGGCGCATGGGAGAAAGCCCTGCTTTTGCAGGGCTTTTTGGTATCCGGTGAGCGTGTCTCGATGAGCTGGTCCGAGCCGTTGAGAACGCTCGTGAGAACATTTGTCAAGGTTACGTCCCATGCGCTACCCTGCGAAAGCGTGAGTGTACGGTTTCATAGGGGTGGTTGGGAGGTCCGCTGGCGCGACGGCAAGGGACGTAAACGCGCCTGGCGGTTCACGGACGAGCACGAGGCCCGCGAGCTCGACGCCAAGATGGCGCTACTAGCGCCGGCTAAGCGCGCACCATCGCCGGGTCGGGGCCACACCCCGGGCGTTTACAGCTACCAGACCACAGAAGGCGTGCGCTGGTATTTCAGCTACCGCCGCGCCGACGGCAGACAGACAAACAGGCGCGGCTACAAAAGCCAGCGCGCCGCCACCGCCGCGCGGCGGCGCACTCTTTACGGCGGCCATCACGGCGACATGACGCTCGAGCAGTACTGGAGCCAGTGGCTAGAGGCCCGCGTCGGCGACCTTTCGCCCGGGACGAGGCAGGACTACGAACGCCACGGGCGGCTACGAATCCTCCCCCAGCTCGGACACCTCCCGATGGCCGAACTCGGACGCCACCAGCTCGAACGATTCGAGCAACACCTCGCCACGCGCGTCAGCAACGGCGAGCTGGCCGCCAAGACCGCACGCAACACCCGCGTCCTCCTCAGAACCGTCCTCAGGCAACAACAAGCCGAGCAGCAATACCCATCGGGGGAAGCGTAGGCGCAGGCCGGTAGAGTTTCGTTGTGATGCCCGTGCTCACGAATGATGATGTCGCGGATCAACTGCGACGGGCCGGCGAGCGAGCGCTCCATGCCGTTGAAGAAGCCGCAGCGCTGTTCTTCGCCAAGGTAGCTCGCTTCCTGGAAGAGGCGGCGGCCAGACTTGCGGCGCAGAAACCGCGCGAGCCTATGGAAGACACGGACGATCAATTGCTTGCAGCCATGGAGCGCTATTACACCTCGCTGAAGCAGGATCCCGTGGCGTGGGGGAAGTACAAGGCAGAACAGGATCTCTGGGACCACGCCACCGGTGACGGCCTGAGCCGAGCGTAGATCAGTTGGCGGGTTCTGCGCCTCCAGTCGCGCAGCAGCGCGACGTTTGGTACGTGGACTTAGACCCGACGCGCGGCCACGAGCAGGCGGGCCAGCGTCCGGCCGTGGTTATCTCGGTCGATGGGTTCAGCGGAAGCGTTGCGGGACTCGCAATTGTCGTGCCTCTGACAACGACCGACTTTGGGAATCCACTCCACGTCGCCATAGTCCCGCCCGAGGGCGACGTGCGCGTCGCGAGCTGGGCGATGCCGGAGATGGTGCGCTCGATCTCGCGCGAGCGCCTCGTACAACGCTGGGGCACGGTGCGACCCGTGACCCTCGAACGCATCATCGCCCGCGTGCAACTGCTCACACGCCTGCCGGCGGGCAACTGAGGGCGAGCAGCCGCGACGACCGCGGCAACCGAGAGCCCGCAAACGCTCCACAGCTAGCGCGACCATGGGTCATGCGCCCCCAGTCCCGAGCTTCGCGGACGCACGATCGAAAGTCCGGCGCCTCGGGAGGCTAGATCGCGCGCTCGAGTCGC
Source organism: Solirubrobacteraceae bacterium (assembly GCA_050015415.1). Taxonomy (GTDB): domain Bacteria; phylum Actinomycetota; class Thermoleophilia; order Solirubrobacterales; family Solirubrobacteraceae; genus Palsa-513. The sequence goes on along the minus strand of JBEKBL010000109.1, from coordinate 2,213 downwards.
GCTGTTGGGCGGGAGCGTTAGCAAGGGCGAGAGCGGGTCCGCGCAACGACCGTTTGTCTATGTTTCCGGCGCTGGCGGTGCTTGAAGGAGGTCGTGGTGACGCGTGTCGTATTGCAGGACGAGTTGCTTGATGCGCAGTTGCTGCGGGCCGTAGGGGCGGCGCCGTACGGTGGTTCGGATGTTGGCGAGTGCCTCAGCGCTGCACGAGGCGTCCGTGGCACCGAGTTAGACAGTTGGTACCGCGAGTGGTCGTTGCTCGCCGAGCGGGTGGCTGGGCTTGCGGAGCGAGCATCGGACGCCGGGCACGCGGAGACAGCACGCCTCGCGTACCTTCGTGCATCGACCTACTTCCGCACGGCCGGTGTGATGCTGATGGGCGCCCCGCTCGATCAGCGGCTCGTGGAAGCGTACGCCCGCCAGACCGACATGTTCCGGCGCGCGGCTGCGCTGATGGTGCCTAGCGCAGAGATCTTGGAGATCCCGTTCGAGGACACGACGCTGCCCGGCTATTTCTTCCGCCCGGACGATGCCCGGCGCCCGCGAGCGACGGTCGTTCTCACGGGCGGCTATGACGGCACCGCCGAGGAGCTGTACTTCGCCAACGGCGCTGCGGCTTTGGCTCGCGGCTACAACGTGTTGGCGTTCGATGGTCCCGGCCAGGGCGCCGCCCTGATCGAGCGTGGACTCATCATTCGTGCGGACTGGGAGAAAGTGATCACTCCGGTGCTCGATTACACGCTCGCGCGGCCCGACGTCGACTCCTCCCGTGTTGCGCTGATCGGTTTGAGTCTCGGCGCGCATCTCGCGCCACGCGCAGTAAGCAGCGAGCACCGGGTTGCCGCGTGCATCGCCGACTGCGGCGCTTACGATCTATACGCCGCGTTCCTTGATCGTCTGCCAGGTGCTTTGGCCGGTCGTTTTGCGTCCGGCCGGCCGTGGGCGCGCAACGCTGTCGCCACGCTCTTGCGGGTCCTCGCACGCAAGCCGACCGCGGGATGGGCATTGCGCCGCGGCCTTCTCGTCCACGGAGTGGAGGATCCACTCGACTTCGTTGACGCGTTGCGCGACTTCACGCTCGCCGGACGCGCCGCCAACATCGCTTGCCCGACGTGGGTCTGCGACGCCGAGGGTGACGACATCAGCGCGTCCGCACCGCAACTCGTCGACGCTCTGACTTGCGAGAAGACCTACGTTCATTTCACAGCTGCCGAGGGCGCGGGCGACCATTGCGAACAGGGCGCCCGCGCTCTGTACCACGCCCGCTCATTCGCATGGCTCGACGAGCATTTACACCCCGACTAAGTCGCGTCCGCGGACGGACAAAATCGCGGCGCCGCCCGCTCCCGGTTATGCCAAGATCCCGGCGGGTTGCGGGCTTCAGCGACGCCAGTCAGCTCGCTCCTGCTTGCGCCCAACAGCCCTGCTGGGTGGTACCGGTCGTGTCCGGTCGCTTGCTGACTCTAGTAGCAGAGCGTGGAGGTGGCGCTCCACAGCTTGCGCAGGGCGCCGGTCGTGGTGCGCTCCACAATCAGCGCGCCGCAGCCTCGTTTGGGCAGGTACACGCCGGCCGTGAGATATATGTCGCCTGTGCTGTTGACCGTGATGCCGTTGATCCCGGCGACCACGCGGGCACCGCGGAAGAAGTGGGCAAGCTGGCGTTCGGAGACGAGCGTTGTGATCGTCCGGCTTGTCACGCGGACGACTGAGTAGCTGTGTACGGCGATGACTTGGCCGTCGCCGACAGTGAGGAAGTCTTGCTCGCCGCCGATCGTGTGGTAGGCCTTCGTTGATCCGTTGGAGCGCACCACCAGGAGCTCCTTGGGATGCGGCTGCCCGACGGCGGCTCCTCCGCTTTCGCAGCCAAAGGCGAGAAAGCCTGTGCCGGCGGCCATCGTGCAGTCGGCCAAAGCGGCACCGAGCTTGTCGGGCTGGTTCTCGGTGAGCTGGCCTGAGGGCGTGAGCTCGAAATACGTCCCGAGGCGGTAGATGTTCGGGCAGATCGTGGTTGAGACCTCGATCACCCCGCGCGGGCCGAGCGACAGGCTGGCGCCGCCGGGCATCAGCGCCGACTGCGCCGGGACCGAGGTCGCGCCACGATCACCCGAGCAGGTTGGGTGAAGCCCGGCGAGCGTGCGGATCATCCCGTTCGGCGTGATCTCGCGTATCACCGAGCTTGTGTTCTTCGGTCCGGGCTGGACGAAGTAGAGCGCGCC
>JBEKBL010000108.1:0-7318 GCA_050015415.1 Solirubrobacteraceae bacterium | reverse complement strand
ACAACCTCGTTTCCTACTCGCTGCTGCGCGAGGAGTGGGCGAACTCGGAGCTGGCCGCCGTCGCTGTCGAGCTGACGGGGGAGGCGCCCGCCGCGTTCGTCTGCGCCCCGCGCTAGTCCGCGATCGCGCCGGGCGCAGATCCCCGCGTAGTCTCAGCACATGCTCGCAGCGGTCGCGCTCTCCCAACACCCGCCGTGCCCAAGGCCCGCGATCGCGGTGGCGCCGCGCGAGCCCTACGTGACGCGCGGTCCCACGGAGGTTGTCGTCGGGCTCTATGTGCAAGGCGGCGCGCTTATCCAGGGCTGTCGCCAGCAGCCGCGGGGACCTGACGCCGGGACAGTGACGCTGCGTGCGCCCACCGGCGCGATCGTTGCGAGCCAGACCCTGCGCGATGCCGGCAAGCTGTTCGTGCTGCACGTCGGGCCGGGCACCTACACGCTGGGCGCTCGGATGGGCGACGGTCTCCGGCTGCTGGCGACGTCGGTCACCGTGCGCGAAGGCCGCACCGTCCGCCAGGACCTGTTTGAGGACGTCCCGTAGGCCGCGGTTATCGCCGCCTAATTCGCCGCCTTACAATCGGGGAGTGAGCGCGGCCACCGACACCCCCGCAACGCCCCTCGGAATCGAGCGCGTGGTGCTTGCTTCGCCGCGCGGCTACTGCGCCGGCGTCGATCGCGCCGTGCAGACGGTTGAGCTTGCACTCGAGCGCCACGGCGCACCGGTGTACGTCCGCAAGGAGATCACCCAGCGTGCGTGCCAATGCGGAGGCCCGCTCGCTGCGGACGATCGACGCTACCTGCCCGCTCGTGACGAAGGTCCACGTCGAGGCGCGCCGCTTTGTCGCCGACGGCTACACCGTCATCCTGATCGGCCATGACGGTCACGAGGAGGTGGAGGGGACGATGGGGGAGGCCCCCGAGCACATCATTCTCGTGCAGAGCGAGGAGGACGTCGACTCGCTCGAGGTCCCGGATCCCGAGCGGGTCGCCTACACGACGCAGACGACGCTCGCCGTCGAGGAGACGCGCACGATCGTCGAGCGGCTGCGAGAGCGCTTCCCGGCGATCGTCGGACCGCGCACCGACGACATCTGTTACGCGACCACGAACCGCCAGGCAGCTGTGCGCCAGCTCGCGCAGCAGTGCGAGCTGGTGCTCGTCGTCGGCTCGCGCAACTCGTCGAACTCGCAGCGCCTGGTCGAGGTGGCGCGCGACAGTGGCGCCCGGTCGCACCTGATCGACAACGCGCGCGAAGTCGAGGAGGACTGGCTCGAGGGGGTGCGCACACTTGGCATCTCCTCCGGCGCGAGCGCCCCGGAGGAGCTCGTACAGGAGCTCGTGGAGCGATTCGCGGAGCGCGGCGTGACCGACGTGTCCGAGCTCGAGTTCACGCGCGAGGACGTGCGCTTCATGCTGCCGAAGGCGATCCGCCCGGGCGCCCGCGCGGCGCAGGAGTAAACCCTGCCGCGGACGCTGATCGTCTCCGACCTGCACGTCGGTGACCGCTCCGGGGCCGACGTGGTCCGCCGGAGCGGCGCAGCCGCCGCGCTGTTCGCTGCGCTCGAGGGCATCGATCGGCTGGTGCTGCTCGGCGACGCGCTCGAGCTACGCAACCAGCCGGTGGCGGAGGCGCTCGCAGCCTCAGAGTCGTTCTTCGCTGCGCTTGGTGACGCGCTCGGCGGCCGCCAGCTCGTGATCGTGCCTGGCAACCACGACCACGCGCTGGTCGCTCGCTGGCACGCTCGACGCAACGGCCCGCTCGCGCTCGAGCAGCGCATGGCGCCGAAGAAGGCGTCCGATCTGGCTGCGGCGCTCGCCTCACAGCTCGGCCGCGGGGCCAAGGTCGAGTTCGCCTACCCCGGCGTTTGGCTGCGCGAGGACGTGTATGCGACGCACGGCAACTATCTCGACGCTCACACGACGATGCCGACCTTCGAGCGGATCGCGATCGCGACGAGCGGGCGGATCGCCCTCGGCGGCCCGAGACGGTGGAACGACGTCCACTCCGCCGAGGACTACGAGGCGCTGCTCTCCCCCGTGTACGCCTGGATGCAGGCAGCCGCCCAGACGGGGCGCACCGCCTCCGGGCCGGGCGGCAGCGCTGCGGTCGACGTCTGGCGCGTCCTGAGCGCTCCCCGCCTCGCCGGCTTTCGCAGCTACGCGCTGGCCGCGGGCTTCCCGATCGCCGTCGGCGCCCTCAACACAGCTGGCCTCGGGCCGCTGCGCAGCGAGATCTCAGGCGAGGAGCTGCGACGAGCCGGCCTGCGAGCGATGAGCGAGGTGGTCGAGCGCCTGCGAATCCGCGCCCGTCACGTCGTGTTTGGGCACACGCACCGGGCTGGCGTGCTGGACGGTGACGTGGCAGCGGAGTGGCTGACGCCGAACGGAGTCGAGCTCCACAACGTCGGCTCCTGGGTCTACAGCCGCACGTTCCTTGCCTCCGGTGACTCGAGCAGTGCCTACTGGCCGGGCGGCGCCGTACTGATCGACGACGATGCTCCGCCGCAGCTCCTCCGGCTCCTCGCCGATCATCCCGCCGGCGAGCTCAGCGCTGCGCCGCGCGGCTGACCGCTGCGGCGCGCTCAGGCGGCCGCGAGTCCGGGCGTGAAGCACACCGCGTCGCAGCGCACGGCCTCGCTCAGCTCGAGCGACAGCTCGCCGTGGAAATGGTGGTCGTGCTCGATCAGCAGCACGGCGCCCGGGTGCGCGACATCGCGCTCCTCGCCGTTTACCTCGATAACCCCCCGTTCGCGCCCCGTGCGAGGCTCGAGCACAGCCCACACCGCGCCGGCCTCGTAAGGCCCCGACCAGGGCGGCTCGAGGCGATCGTCGCTCGGAACGACGAGCCGTGCGTCCGGAGCATCCTCCGCGCGAAGCGGCGCGAGTGGCTCGCGCTGGACGTCGAGCAGCTCCTGGATCGCCAGCTCGGTCTCGAGGTAGCCACCCTCGCCGTGGCAGTACTCGGCGAGCGTGCCCTCCGCGGTCCAGAGGTAGCGCGCCGGCCAGCCGATGTTCTCGTATTCCTGCCAGAGCGCGAAGTTGCTGTCGAACAGGATCGGATGAGCGATCTCGAGGCGTTCGACAGCGTCGCGAGCGGCCTGCTCGCTCGCCGACGCACGGAAACCGGGACAGTGGACGCCGATCACCACGAGCCCGTCAGTGGCGTAGCGCTCATGCCAGGCCTTGACGTAGGGCAGCGTGCGCAGCGAGTTCGCCCGGCAGAAGTCCCAGAACTCGATCAGCACCGGCCGGCCGCGCAGCTCGTGCATCGCGAGCGGCGGCGAATTGGCCCAGGCCGAGCCGGCCGGTAGTGCTGGTGCGGCGATCGTGTCGATCGGGGGACGCATGTTGGCGACGCTAGCAGCCGCCACAGGCACCCCGTGCGCCGATTCGCCCACCAGCCTGCGAACCTACCTGCGGTGCGAAGCTTCGCCAGCGACAACCATTCCGGCGTCCCGCCGGAGGTTATGGTCGCGATCGCCGAGGCGAACGTCGACCACGCAATCGCCTACGGCGAGGATCCGTGGACGGCGCGCGCCGAGCAGTGCTTCCGCGATCAGCTGGGCGAGCAGGCGCGCGCGTTTCTCGTCTTCAGCGGGACGGCGGCCAATGTGCTCGCGCTGCGCGCGGCCTGTCGCGACTGGGAGGGCGTGATCTGTGCCGAGACTGCGCATCTGAACACGAGTGAGGGAGGCGCGCCCGAGCGAATCGCCGGCGTCAAGCTGCGCGCCGTGCCGACGCCGGATGGCAAGCTGAGACCCGAGCAGATCGACCCGCTGCTGCTCGGTATAGGCGATGAGCACTCCGCGCAGATGCGACTCGTCTCGGTCACGCAGGCGACCGAGCTCGGGACGCTCTACTCGGTCGAGGAGCTGGCGGCGCTCACCGACCACGCCCACGAGCGCGGTCTTCTGGTCCACCTCGACGGTGCTCGCCTTGGCAACGCTGCGGCCGCGCTCGGGGTGCCACTGCGGGCGCTCACCACCGACGCCGGCATCGATCTCGTGTCCTTCGGCGGTACGAAGCTAGGCCTGCTCGGAGCAGAGGCGGTGGTGCTCCTGCGTCCCGATCTGGCTCCGGACTTCCGCTTCCTGCGCATGCAGGGCGGACAGCTCCCTTCGAAGAGCCGCTTTCTTGCGGCGCAGTTCATCGCGCTGTTCGAGGGCGATCTGTGGCTCGCGCTCGCGAGTCATGCCAACGCGATGGCGGCGCGTCTCGCGGACGGTGTTCGCGCACTCCCGGCGCTCGAGATCACGCAGGCGGTCGAGTCCAACGCGGTGTTCGCGCGGCTTCCGCGCGCCGCGATTGAGCCGCTCCAAGCGCAGTGGCCATTTTACGTCTGGGACGAGCCGAGCGACGAGGTTCGCTGGGTCTGTTCGTGGGACACGACGCCCGCGGAGGTTGATGCGTTCGTCTCCGCAATCACCGCCCTATGCTCGAGAGTGCGATAGCGAGCGAACGTGGCGTTGTTGCGCGCGCCGTTGGGGTCCGTTGCATGCTGGACCCGCCGCGAGTCCCTTCTGCTGTTGCCCTAGGCTCCGTTCGTGCGCATACTCGGGCTTGTGTTTGCGGGAACTGCGACTGAGCATCGGGCTGAAATGGCCCTTTTTGTCCAAGACGTCCTCGGCCTCCGACGCGCCCACGTCGGCGGGGTTGAAGCCGACCTGTACTCGCTCCCCGATGGATCGCACTTCGCGATCGCCGATCCACATGGCATGGGTGACACCGACCGTTCGATCGGCTTCCGCGTGGAGCATCTCGACGACGCGATCGTCGAGCTCCGAGCGACCGGAATTGCTGTCGATGATCCGTCCGAGAACGATCGGCAGCGCTACGTTCACTTCCGGGCGCCCGATGGCAAGCTCTACGAACTCGTTGAGGATCGCTGAACTACAGCTTTCCGAGCGTCAGCAGGCGCCTCCTGCGACATAGGCAACAGCGTGATCGAGACCTCAGCTGACGCTCGCTGAGCGCGAGGACCAGCGCTGGGCGAGCGGCCGATTAAGCTCGGTCGGTGAGGACTTTCAGGGAGGCGGCGCGCGTGCTGCGCCACCGCGATTACCGATGGCTGTGGGCGGGTCAGTCGACGAGCGCGGTCGGGGATTCGCTGGTCTTTGTCGCGCTTGCGCTGTTCATCACCGACCGCACTGGCAACCCGACTGACCTCGGTCTCGTCCTGGCCGCGGGGGCTGCGCCGCTGATCGCGTTCCTGCTGCTCGGCGGCGTCTGGGCGGATCGCCTGCCGCGCCATGCCGTGGTGGTCGTGACGGACCTGATCTGTGCGGCACTTGAAGCGCTGTTCGCGACGTTGATCTTCACCGGCGAGATCGAGATCTGGCAGATCGTCGCGATCATGGCGCTGTTCGGCACGGCGGAGGCCTTTTTCCGTCCCGCTGTCGCGGGCCTGGTCCCGCAGACGGTCCCGGAGTCTGACATCCAGCAGGCGAACGCATTGATGGGCGTATCGCGCAACGTCGCGACGTTCGCTGGGCCGGCGCTTGCGACAGCGCTCATCCTGACCGCCGGCGCGGGCTGGGCGTTTGCGATCGATGCGGGCACGTTCCTCGTCAGCGCGGTTTGCCTCAGCCGAGTACGCCCGCGGCAACGCAGCGCTGCAGTGTTGCCCGTCGAGCAGCGCCGGCGCAGCGTGCGCTCAGAGCTCCGTGAAGGCTACGTCGAGGTTCGGGCGCGTTCATGGATATGGGTGACGCTGGTCGCATTTGCCGTGGTCGAGTTCGCCGCCGTTGCACCGCTCTTCGTGCTTGGACCACTCGTCGCGCGCGAGCAATACGGACACACAGCCGTGTTCGGCATACGCGTCGCGATGATCGGAATCGGCACCATTGCCGGCTCGCTGATCGGGATCGGCTGGCGCCCCCGACACCCGATGCGGATGGCGCTCCTGTTGATCCTGTTGTGGCCGCCATCGCTGATCCTCTACGGCGCCGGAGTCACACTCGCAGTCGTCCTTCCGGCCGCCGTCCTCGGCGGCGCGGGCCTGGCACTGTTCGACACCTGGTGGTCGACGGCGCTCGCCGAGCGGGTGCCGCCGGACCGGCTCTCGCGCGTCAGCTCCTACGATTGGCTCGTCTCGGCAGGCCTGCTCCCCGCAGGCTACGTGGCGGTCGGACCGCTCGGCCACTGGCTCGGGGCCGCGCCGGTCCTGATTGGCGGCGCCGCACTCGGACTCCTCGCAGCACTTGCGGCGCTAATCCCACACGAGACACGGATGCTCGAACGCACGGCCCAATCGGCGGGTCACGCGAGCGCGCCTTAGTTGCGGCTCGATCAGCCGATCGGGAGGCGATACTCGGTCATCGCCAACGCGAACTCCTCGCTCCACGTCTCTGCTTGGGGAGACCATCCACGCCGCTCATAGAAGCGTCGTGCGCGAGTCTGGAGCGACGGAGTGAGCAGTCGGGCATCGCTGTATCCCTCCGCGCGCATTTGAGCAGTGGCTGCGTCATGCAGCAGCGGGGCGACGCCGGAACCCCACCACTCCGGTAGCACGAACAACTGCCACAGATAAGCTAGGCCTGGGATTACGGCTCGAGCTGTCCAACGGACCGGGGCCTCCTCGGTCGGTGGCACGCGAGCGGGAAGGAAAGCGACGTGACCGGTCGGCACTCCCTCCGAAAGCGCGATCAACGCCCAGGTCCCAGGGTCGGCGAAAACCTCAGCGCGACGGTCGCGATCGGCCGCTACGTCAGGCGGGGTCCAATCGCGCGGGGCGAACTCGCGGTAGGACTCGAAGCCTGCCTGCACGATCGCCCCGATCAAATCCACATCCGCCACTGTCCCGCGACGCGTCGTGAACGACTGCACATCTCGGATTGTCTCGTCTGGGGTCGTCGGGTGAACCTGTTTTCCGCTGTTGGGTGCGGACCGCCTATGCTCGACCCGACCATCACCAAAGAGGGAGTTCCACATGCCGCGCATTCTCGGATTTCACGAGGTCAAGGACGTCCCGCACTGGCTCTCATCGCCAAAGCGCGAGGAGTTCTTCGGGCCGCTCGGAGTCAGCGAGATTAAGACATACGTCGACCCTCAGGGCTCCAAGCGAGTCGGCCTCACGATGAACGTCGCCGACATGGACGCTTTGATGGGCACGATGCAGACACCGGAGGGAGCCGCCGCGATGGAGTTCGACGGCGTCATCCCCGAGACACTTGTGATCCTGATCGAGTCCTAGCTCACAAGGCCGATACTGGCTCGGACTGTGTGCGGTCCGAGCCAGCTTGGACCCTCAAATGCTCGGAGCGGCGACGTCGCGTGATTGGAAACGTGTCACGTCACGGGAGCTAAAGTGGGAAGGAGCG
>JBEKBL010000107.1:0-6604 GCA_050015415.1 Solirubrobacteraceae bacterium | reverse complement strand
AAGCGGGTTACTGGCGCGGTCGTTCGATCTAGACATAGACTAAGCCTCCTAGAGGACGCGCCCCGGCCGCTCGCCCTCCGGTGATTCGAGCAGGCTGCGCAGCCGCCGCAGCGACCGCGACAGGATCTGCTGGACGTTCGCCAGTGTCAGGCCGGTTAGCACCGCGATCTCGGGGCCACTGAGATCGCCGCCGAAGCGCAGCGCGACGATCTCGCGTTCGCGCTCGCCGAGCTGGCCTAGCGCGCCCGCGAGCGCAGGGTCGAGCCCGAGGCTGAGCTCTTCGTCGGCGGCCGCCGGGTCGAGTCCTTCGGGCATCGGCTGCTCCGGGCGCACAGCGCGCGAGCGGTAGTGGTCGACGAGCAGGTTGCGGGCGATCGCAAGCAGCCAGGTCCGCACGCTCGCCCGCCCGGGGTCGAAGCGTGACCACGCCTTGAAGGCCCGCTCGAAGGTCTCCTGGGTGAGATCCTCGGCCTCGATGCGCGAGCCGAGACGGTAGGCGAAGAAGCCATGAACCTCCCAGACATGCTGCTCGAACGCCTCGCTGTAGTCAGGCTTTGAGGCCATCTGTTCCGCAGTCTGACCACTGACCGACCTGAGCGCTGCCCGCGTCGCGTGGACGTTCGTTGGCCGCTCACTGGACGAGCGTCGCAGACGAATGATGTCCAGCTCATTAGTCGTCCAAAGGCCGTGCGCGAGTTCCCGCGCCCGACGCGCCGCACCGACCCCAGAGGTAGCGGCCCAGCGTTTCGCATGGGCGAAAACTTCAGGAGTCAGGCGTGTTCAGGCACCGACAGGTCGCCTCAGAAGTCGATGTCAAGAATCGCACGCGTGTGGGTGCGCGGCGTGCAACGCTTGGCCGCCTGGCCGGCGTCGCGGCGGCGTTGACGATGCTCGCGGCACCCGGGCTAGCCGCGGCCGCTGGCACGATCGGAGCGATCGGTATCAACGACCTCCGCTCGGATGGCATCCTGCTTCCCAACGAAGCGTGGAGCGGCGTCGACGACCTCAACATGGTTTCAGCCGCTGGCGTCCAGCTCTACCGCGCCCGGATGCAGCTCAACTGCGTCGATCCGGGCTACACCGGCAGCTTCAACTTCAGCTCGCCGTCGCCGGGCTGCGGTGGTGTCAGCTACGACCAGCTCGTCTTGGCACTCGCCCAGCGTGGCATGACTCTGCTGCCCGTCCTCATCAACTACACGAATGGCAGTCCGCTGCCGCCGACGACCGATGGCGCTGGCGGCAGCCCGACGATCGCGGAGTTTGCCGCCTTCGCCGCCGCGGCCGTCGAGCGCTACGGACCGACCGGCAGCTTCTGGCCGACCTGCGGCTGCACGCCGCAGCCGATTCAGGCGTGGGAGATCTGGAACGAGGAGAACAACGGCTTCTGGTGGGACGGCGACGTTTCGCCAACGGGCTACGCGCAGGTCTTCGCGGCGACCCGGGACGCGCTGCGAAGCGTCGATCCGCAGGCCCTGGCGGTGGTCGGCGGCCTCGCGTTCGATGCCAACGGACAGCCCTCGTTCGTCGAGCCGCCGGCGATGATCCAGGCGCTCGCAGCCGGCAACGCCAACGCGTTCGATGCGGTCGCGATCCACCCGTACACCGACGCAACCGGCGCCAGCTCGACGCAGATGGCCGACCAGACGATGGCGCTGGTCAACCAGACGGCCGCGGCGGTGCGCAAGTACACCGGTCCCGGTCCCGATGGAGCGCCACGCCAACAGCTGTGGCTGACCGAGGTCGGCTGGTCGACCCAGTTCGCCGATCCGAATGCCGTCGCTGTCGCCCTCCAGGACTTCTTCGGCCTGCTCGGGGCCGGGGGCCGAAGCGCCGACAACGTCGGCCCGGTGCTCTGGTATGACCTGCGCAACAACAGCACGCTCCTGACGCGTGACGACTCGCTCGGCCTGCGGCTGACCACGGCGAGCGGCGCCGACGCGGGACCGCAGCCGGCATGGAACGTGTTCGCGGCCGAAGCACAGCAGCTCGGAACGATCGCGCTGCCGCCGGCGCTGGCCAACAGAGGTCCTTACAAGGCTCCACTTGCCCCGGCAGGTAAGACCGCGGGCCGCTCGGGGCACGGCAAGGGCAAGCACGGAAGCTCACGAAAGCGCCACCATCACCATCACGGCCACCGGACTCGCGCGCGCATCACATAACGCGGTTGCTTACGCGATCCCGTAGCTTTGTAAACGTGATCGCGGGACGCCAACGCCGACCGTTCAGGCGCTGGCCGGCCCTCGTCGCCATCGCCGTTGCGGCCGCCGTGCTCGCCGCCGCCGGCGGCTCTTCCGCCGCCGCGCCAACCCCCGCTCCGGCGGGATTCGTCGGCATGAGCGCCCAGGACGTCTTCGCAGGCGGCGCCAAATACCGCGTCAAGCAGCTGGAGGCGATGCACGCTGCTGGCATCACGCTGGTGCGCCAGGTTTTCGACTGGTCGACGATCGAGCCGAGCAGTGGCTTCTACAACTTCTCGCGCTACGACCCGGTGGTGCTCGAGGCAGCGAAGCTCGGGATCCAGATCATGCCGATCCTCTTTGATGAGCCGAAATATCTGTCGGCGCGCCCGCGCCGGTCGCCCAAGAGCGGGTTCTACCCGCCGAAGAGCCCCGCCGCGATCGCCGCGTTCGCACAAGCCGCGGTGCGCTGGTATGGACCGGGTGGCGGGTTCTGGCTCCATCACCCGTCGGTGACGCCGGTGCCGATCACGATCTGGCAGATCTGGAACGAGCCGAACCTCAACGTCTACTGGGAGCCGAAGCCGAACGCGGCGCAGTACGTCGCGATGCTGCAGAGCGCCTCCCAGGCGATTCACGCGCTCGACCCGAGCGCCGAGGTCGTCTCCGCTGGCATCCCGCAGAGCTCGCTCGGGATTCCGCTGCTGAGCTACCTGCAGTCGATGCTGGCGGCCGGTGCCGCGAACTGGATGGACACGCTAGGCGTGAACGCATACTCCCGCACACCGGCCGGCATGATCGCGAAGCTCCAGGCGATCCGCTCGACGCTCGACGGCGGCGGCGGAACGCACGTCGCGATGCGCGTCACCGAGTTCGGCTGGTCAGACAACGGCCCGGGCGGCGAGTACAGGCTCAGTCCAAGCGGTCAGGCGAGCGCGGTCGGCACGGTCCTGCAGGACTTCTACAACGACCGCACGCAGCTCGACCTGCTCGGCTTCGCCTACTTCGACTGGCGCGACTCGAAGCCCTATCCCGGGGTGCCCAACTTCTGGGGCCTGCACACCGGTCTGCTGAACCTCAACGGCACGCCCAAGCCGGCGCTCGCGGCGTTTAGCGCAGCTGCGAACTCGCTTTAGCCTGCGGCAGACGCAGGACCGCCAGGCGCGCGCTCTCATATACAGGGCGGCCCCAACCAGGCGGCGGTAGCGGCGAGCCGTTGGCGCCCGGGCAGACCGGGTCGACGACGAGGTAGCGCACGCCCAGCTCGCGCGCGAGGGCGCGTCCGCGATGGCTGCCGTCGAGGATCTGCTGCGCCTCGCGGGCGAACGGCAGCTCCGCGGCGGGCTGGATGTCCTGCGGCTCGAGCGCAGCGAGCGTGCGCGTGTGGAGCAGCCAGGTCGCGAGGAAGCTCCAGCAGCGGTCGGTGACGACGACTTCATTCGGTCGCAGCACGGCGGAAAGCGCGTCGAGGCCGCGCAGCGAAGCCGGCGTCACGAACGTGTAGTAACTGTGGACGCTCTCCGCTTCGTTGTAGGCGTTTTGAGCTGTCAGCACGATGCCGACGGCGGCCGCGAGCGCGATCAGCCAGCGCGGGCGTAGCCGCACCGCGACCGCGGCGACGAGAGGCGCGGCGGCCACGGGCACGTAGAAGACCATCCGCGCGTAGTAGTTGGGCAGGTGGACCTTCCACGAGTAGGCGAGCCCCACGCTGACCGCGAGCAGTGCGACCGGTCCCCACAGCGCGCCGTCGCGGCGGTAGAGCACGACGATGAGCACGAGCGCGACGCCAACTGCGCCGGCGAGCATCGGCGAGACGTCGCGGAGCGCGAGCGTCAGGTTGACCTTGGTGTTCAGATAGTCGGTGTAGGGCAGCGAACCGCCGAAGCTCCGCTCGCGTGTGTAGAGGTCGGCGATCACCCCGGCGCCGCCGATCAGGGTGATGGCGGCGACACGAATCCCGTCCGCCCACGCACGCCGGCGCCGCGTCGGGCTGAGCAGGCACGCCGCAGCCACGAGCGCGACCAGAGCGAGTCCAACGAGGCCGGACAGGCGGTGCGCGGCGAGCAGGCCAAGCAGCGTCAGCGCGAGCCCGACGCTCGCGCGCGCCCCGAGTCCGCCGGGCCGCGGGCTGGCTTTCGAGCCGTAGCCGGTGTAGCTCCCGAGATAGGCGAGCAGCAGCGCGAGCAGCACCAACGCGTCGAGGTTCGCGAGGCCGTACCAGCCGAGGATGTCCTGGCTCGCCGGGACGACCGCGACCAGGCTGGCCGCCAATACGCCGGCGGCGCGGCCCCAGTAGGCGCGCGCGAACGCGTAGACCGTCACGATCTCGAGCGCCGCGAAGACGATGATCCCGTGGGTGAGCGCGCCGGCGGGAGCGCGCGAGAGGATCAGGATCGCCCCGTAGATCGAAGGCACTCCGGGGTCGTCGCGGAACGGCTGCCCGAGCATCCAGTAGGGGTTTCGGATCAGCATCGACCCGTGGATCCGGATCTGTTCGGCGTAGAGCAGGTACTTCGCCCAGTCGTTCCCGGGCGGGATCTTCGAGCCGACCACTCGGAGGCCCAGCCCGACGCCGAGCGCGAGCGCGGCGAGCAGTCCGGCCGCTTCGAGCAGGCCGGCGAGCCCCGGGCGGCTGAGCGGTGCCACCTCGCGATCCCAGGTGCCGAGGGCGAGCGCGACGACCGCGATCAGGACGATCGGCACCGAGACGCCGTCCAGGGTCACGCCGATTCGGGCGATCGTGATCAGCAGCACGCTGACGGTCGCGAGCCCGAGAGCGGGGGCGGCGAGGATCGCCGCAAGCGGCCGGGCGCGGAGCGGGGCGGGGAGGAGGGGGATGAGCGCCCAGCCCGGTGCGACCACCGCCAGCGCGGAGAGCGCAGTCGAGTGCTGGCCTGCGAGCGTCAGGACGAGCTCGCAGAGCACGATCGCGGCGGCGAGCGTCCAGAGCGGCGGTGGTGCGCGGAGGGCCGTCGTGTAGCGCCGTGCGACAGCCGCGAGCGCGCGGTGCCCGGCGCTCGACCAGCTCGCCTGGGACCGAGGCCCGGAGCGGCCGGATGGGGGGGCTGCGGCGGCTAGAGTTCCGGGTCGGATGCGGCGCTCGATCATCGTCTCAGGGGTGCTGCTCGCAATCTTCGCCGCTCCGGCGGCGGCGTCCCCAGGGAACGGCCGTTAGCCCTCTCCGGCGCTGACTGGTGTCAGCAGGGCCATCTGCTGACTGCTCGCTCGCCGGATGCGGGGGTGTTACGTGACGGTCGCGTGGCGGGCGCGCCGTGGACCGTGGCCACCGCGGCTTGTGCCCACTCCAACGGTTTGACCAATTGCCGATGCTGATCGGCTCAGCTAAAGCAGACCGCGGTCGCGTAGGCGGGCGAGCACGCTTTCCACGGCGTCTTGGGGCGTGCAGTCGGCGGTCAGGACCTCGATTTCAGCATCATCGGGAGGCTCGTAGGGCGAGCCGATGCCGGTGAACCCTGGCAGCTCGCCGCTACGCGCCTTCTTGTAAAGGCCCTTTGGATCGCGCTGCTCGGCGAGCGAGAGCGGCGTGTTGACGTAGACCTCGAGGAATTCGCCTGGTTCGAACAAGCTGCGGGCAAACTGGCGCTCGCTGCGGAACGGCGAGATGAAGGCCACCAGAACGATGAGGCCCGCGTCGACCATCAGGCTTGCGACCTCAGCGACGCGACGAATGTTCTCGACGCGGTCGGCGGTGGTGAATCCGAGGTCTCGATTGAGGCCGTGACGGACATTGTCGCCGTCGAGCAGGTAGGTCGGGCGGCCAAGCTGATGCAGCGTCAGCTCGAGCATGTTTGCGATCGTCGACTTGCCTGCGCCCGGGAGGCCCGTGAACCAGATCACGTAAGGTCGCTGCCCCATCAGGCTTGCTCGTCGCGTCTTGTCGACGTCGACGTGCTGGTGTGGGATGTTGTGGGCTCGTCGCAGGGCGAACTCGAGCATCCCGGCGCCGACCGTCGCGTTCGTGATGCGGTCGATCATGATGAACGCGCCGGTGTCGCGATTATCGACGTAGGGGTCGAACGGGATTGGCTGATCTAGGGCGACGTTGCAGGTGCCGATCCCGTTCAGCTCGAGCTTGGACGCGGACCTGTGCTCTCTCGTGTTGACGTCCACCGCGTACTTGATGCGTGTCACGGTGCCTGGCACCGTCTTCGTGGCGATCTTGAACAGATAAGGACGTTCGGGTAGCAGTGGCTCCTCGCTCATCCACACGACTTTTGCCTCGAACTGGTCTGCGACCTCGGCAGGCGAGTCTGCGGCCGAGAGCACATCGCCGCGCGAGACGTCGATCTCGTCAGTCAAGGTCAGCGTGACCGACTGTCCTGCCACCGCCAGCTCGAGATCACCGTCGTAAGTCACGATGCGAGCGACGGCAGTCTCACGCCCCGCTGGCTGCACGCAGACACGAT
>JBEKBL010000106.1:0-6616 GCA_050015415.1 Solirubrobacteraceae bacterium | reverse complement strand
ACCCGCGACAGCGGTCTTGACGAAGGGCTACAGCTACGACGAGACCGGCGAGCCGACGAGCGTCAGCTACACGAAGACGACCGGCTGCTCGTCGAACTGCATTTGGCTGTCGGACACGGTCGCGCCGTCGATCTACGGGCAGACGATGAGCGAGCAGCTCACCCACACTGCGCCGGAGACGGTGAACAACACGGCGACGACCGTCAACCAGAACGCGACGAACACGACCTATTCCTACGACGGTGTTGGCCGTCTGACGAGTGCGGCGAATACGCCGTCAGCGGGCGTCGAGCTAGCTTCGGATCCGCTGGCTAACGCGTGGGGTGGCGCCTGGGACATCGTCCCGGGACCGGACGGGAACCTGTGGCTGACAGACTCGTGGGATGGCGATATCGAGCGGGTCACGCCGAGCGGCAGCGCGACCTCCTACTCGACCGGCGTCGACTACGGCCCGTACGGAATCACCGCGGGCTCGGACGGCAACCTGTGGTTCGCTGGCGGCGCGGACACGGTCGGCAAGGTCACGCCGTCCGGCGCGGTCTCGGACTACACGATCCCCAATAGCGACGCGTGGCCCGGCGGGATCGCGCAAGGGCCGTCCGGCAGCCTGCGGTTCGCCGAGAGCGGCAGCGGAGGCATCGGAACGGTCTCGACGAGCGGCAGCTTCGGTACCACGGCGTCAACGACGGGCAGTCCGCAGGACATCGTCGCAGCGACCAACAGCAGCGGCGCACCGACCGGCACCGATTACTTCACCGAAACGGACTGGAACACCAACGTTTCGTGCATCGGCGTGATCAACAGTTCGGGCACGGTCACCGAGTACGCGCTCGCGAACGGCCACATGATCGCGCAGAGCCAAGGATCGATGGCGTTCGATCTCGGCCTGGGCTCTGCGGGCACGGTCTGGTTCGTCGATTCCGGCGACGACGAGATCGGCGCGTTCAACGTCGCGACGCACGCCGTGACCTACTACCCGGCTCCGAGCGACGCGACAGCGATCGACGGGCTCACGCTCGCCTCCAACGGCATGATCTGGTTCAGCGAGACGACGAGCAATGGAATGGTTGGCGAGCTCAACCCGAGCAGCGGCCAGATCACCGAATACCAGACCGGCCAGCCTGGTGACGGGATGGCCGCGCTGACCCAGGGCCCGGACGGCAACATCTGGCTCGCCGACAACGACGGTGACAGCGGCGGCACCGTCGAACAAATCACCTCCGGCACCAGCACAACCCGCGCGTACACGTTCGACGCCGACACGAACCGCACGCAGTTGCAAACCACGATCCCGAGCAGCGGTTGTACGAGCCTCTCCTGCGTCGCCACGCAGAACAACAGCTACGACCAGTCCGACCGGCTCGACGACACGGGCGTCTCCTACGACCCGTTCGGCGACATCACCAGCATGCCGTCCGGGGACGCTGGCGGCAGCAGCTTGGACGCGACCTACTACAGCGACGGCACCAACGACACGCTCACCCAGAACGGCACGACGGTCGCGAACAGTCTCGACCCCAACGATCGCACCGACGAGCAAACGACGACGACAGACGGCACAACGACCGACGACGTCGACATGTACTACGACGGCGATGGGGACACGGTCGCTCACGACTACGACAACGACAACGGCAGCTTCAACCGCTACATCCCCGACATCACCGGCAGCACCGCCGCGATCTGGAACAACCAGACCTGGGACGACGACACCACCAGCCTCACCTACCAGCTCACAAACCTCCAAGGCTCAATCGTCGCCCAAGCCTCGAGCGACCCGAGCAGCACAAGCCTCCAATCCGTGACGCCCGTCACCGAGTACGGCGTACCCACCACCAGCACCCCAGCCAAATACAGCTGGCTCGGCGGCAAAGGAAAAGCCACAGAGCTGCCATCCGGGATCGTCGCAATGGGAGCACGCGTCTACGACCCGTACACAGGGACGTTTTTGCAGACCGATCCTATCCCTGGGGCTGACGCGAACGCCTACGGCTACGCGAACGGTGATCCGGCCAACCAGACCGATCTCGACGGCGACAAAAGCCTCAAGAACAAACTCAAGGGCGCCGCAGCCAAGGCCGCTGCCGTCGTTGCCGGTGCACTCGGTTTGATAGGGCACGCGCTCGGAACCATGCCGGACGCCAAGCCTTGGTTCCCTGAAGATGATGGGGTGCCGGCCAAGGTGGAGGTGCAGAAGCCCAACAACAAGCCGTTTTACAACAAAATCGTAGGTTGGGCTGGCGGGGCCTTGAATTCGACGGCGAACTACGAGAGCGGCGTCTTGAACTCAACGTGGGGGAAAGTGGCCGCGGTCGGAGCCGGAGCTGTGGCCGTCTGGAAAGCTCTTGGTGACCTGCCAGTGCCAGATCTGTGATTGCGAAAGGTCCTGCGGCTTACAATGGGCAGGGTTGGACGACAGGTTCGCCAGCGATGGACTTAGCGCAGGCTGAGAAGCTTCTCTCGGGGACTTTGGCGGCGGACGGGGCTGGTCGGCCGCAGGAGGTGCTCGCACAGCTTGACGAGGTTCTCGCGTCGTGTCGCGGGAGCAACGTTGCAGCGGCGCGCGCGTGCGCCGTACGTGCCCTCGAGCGTAAGGCCGCGGTGCTTTACGACCTGGGCTTGCCCGAGGATTCGGTCGAGGCGTTGAACGAGATGATCGGCATTGGCCAAGTCGACGACGCTCCGGCTGTGACGGTCATGGTGCTTGCTGCCCTGTTGAGCAAGGGGATCATTTTGCGTGACCTTGGCGAGCCGGAGGCCGCGCTGGCCGTGTGGGACGATCTGTTGGGGCGGTATCGTGGCGACCCGGCGTCGCGCAGCGGTGATGCCGTGATCCAGGCGCTTGAGGAACGCGCCTACGCGTTGTGGACGATCGGCCGGTGGCAACAGGCGGTGGCCGCGTGCGATGAGCTCCTGGCGTGCGCGGCCGCTACGAGTGATCCGGAGGCCCGGCGTCGTGAGGCGTGGGCGTTGTTTGTGAAGGGTGCCGCGCTAAACGAGCTCGGGCAGCACGAGGCGGCGCTCACGGAGTTGGACCGGCTGTTCGCTCGCTACGGCAATGCTCCGAGCGAGAGCGTACGCGAGTACATCGCTCGCGGTCTTCAAGCGCAAGCTGCTGCTTATCGGGGGCTCGGATCGACGAAACGTCAGCTCGCAGTGCTGGAAGAGCTGACTCGTCGCTTCGTGGCCTCGGCGGACCCCAACATCACCACGTTTGTGTCGGTCGCCTTTTACGACCAGGCGCGTTGTCTCTTGGCGTTGGGGGACGAGCGTCGTGCGCTGGTGCGCTATAAGGCGTTTGCTGATCGCGCGCGAAGCTCGACCGACCCCGAAGTGCGCTGGAAGTTCGCGCGCGCGGCGATGCGCAGGGCCGCGCTGCTTGCCCGCAGGGGAGCCCTAGAGGACGCGCTCAGTGTTCTCGATGAAGCCGCCGGCGATCCGGGCGTGGTTGAGACGTTGGGCCCGAACGATTGGGCGAAGTTGATGCTCGACCGCACGCAGGCGCTTTTGGCGGTCGAGCGCCCCGCCGAGGCGATCCTCGCCGCCGCCGCGGTCGTCGAACGACTCGCCGCCGCCGATGACGATCCCGAGACCCGCAAGCTCATCAGCCGGGCACTACTGGCGAAGATCGCCATCCTTGGGAACGTCGGTCGCATCCCCGAGAGCGAGGCCGATATGGAGCTACTCATCGAGGACTTCGCCGAGGACGCGCTCGCCGCGCTCGACGATGACATCGAGCAGTACTCAGGAACCACCGATCGGTTCAACCGCAAGACGCTCGCAATCACCCTGAGCTCGAAGGCCGGCATCCTCAAAGGCCTCGAACGCGACCCAGAAGCCAAGGCCGTTTTCCGCCAGCTGATAAACGAGTTTCAAAACGTCAAAGATCCCAAGCTCGTCGTGCTCGTGGCCCACGCCCGCGAGCAGCTGTGAGTACGCATGCAGCTGGACCCGCGCTCGGTGGGCCAACACGTGTGAGCCAACCTGGTCCGCGGCGGCTCAATCGGCGTTCGCACTTCGGGCGTGTCGATGTCCGGTTGCTGCCAGGTCATCGATGTCGCGTGCTCCCACCTCACTCCGCGTGCTCGGTATCGCCCAGCAGGGCGGCGCGGTCTAGGTGCTGGGTTTGAGGAAGGTGGCAGTTGCTGTGTTGGGCGCTGTGGCGAGGAGCGTGTCTAGGGCGAGCACGAGTCGGCCTACGGTTGCTGGATCGCCGCGCGGGAACTGGCGGTTGGTTGTCAGGATCAGCTGAGCGGTCGGCTCGCCCTGGGCGAGCGCTAGAGCCTCGATGCGGCGGAAGTCTCTGACGTTCTCTGTCACGAGCGCTCGGCCGTCGGCGATTGAGCAGGCCCAGACTTCCTCGTCGGGCTCGCCCTCGAGCGCGCGATAGTCGGGATCGTGCAATGAGGCGACGTCGTGGCCGCGCGCTCGCAGCTGCTCGGCAACGACGTGCGTATACATCTCGTCGAGCAGCAATTTCATCCGAGCAGGCGTTGCTCGTTCTCGAGCGCCCGCTCTAGCTGCTCTGCTTCCTGTTCGTTGGCGGCGATGAGCCGGTCGACTTCGTCTGGGAACTCGCCGTAGTAGCGGATCGCCGAGCGAATCTTCTCGATCGGTGTGCCGGTTCGTGCGGCCAGTGCACCGACAAGCTCGTCGCCGCGTTCGGGTGCTGAGTGCGCGGCAGCAATCACTTCCCACACGTCCGGCCCACCGATCACAACTGCGCGCCGGCCCGAGGGTCCGTCACGAAAGACGATCCCGGGATGGCGGTCAAGGCGCATCCCCTCGGTGATGTAGCGCTGTGCCAGGCGGACGATTGGCTCGCCGCTCTGGCTGCTGCGCTCACGCAGCGCGTGCAGCGTCTCAGACTCGATCCGCACAGCCTCACTACTCATGTAGCGAACTGTAGCGCACACCGAGGCAGGAGCCATCACAGCCACTCGGTCGCCGCGTCCCGACCCGACCGACGGCCGTCCTCGAGTCGCCCGCAGCCGCCGGCAAGCACACCACCCCGCATCGTCGCAATGGGAGCGCGCGTCTACGACCCCTACACCGGCACCTTCACACAACCCGACCCGATCCAAGGCGGCGGCGCGACGCCCTACGGCTACACGGACGCAGATCCCGTCAACCAGACCGACCTAACGGGCGACGCCCCCGACACCGAGGCCATGGCGGCACAGGATCAGCACGTCTGCACGATGCATCACAGTGCGAGCTACTGCGATAGCGGCTCGGGCGGCTTCATGGGCATCGGCGACTTTGTGCCTCATAACTACGGGACGATTGCGCAGGTCGCTGCCGGCACTGCTTGTCTAGCGGCAAGTGGAGGAACATGCGCCGTACTGTTGGCAGGGGGCCTGACCGCCGACACGGTGCAGAATTACACCTCGGGCCACTTCTCGGCTGGTCGCGAGGCCTTCGACGTGTTCGGGGCGATCCCCGGTTTTGAGGCAGCTGGACTAGAGAGGTTGGCTGTCCGCAGCGGATCGATTGGCCGTGCGATTGGCGGCGCAACGGGCCTTGCTCCGGTCCGCCGGCTCGGTGCGGCTGTCGGCTTAGGTACCGAGGCGGTCAAGAAAGCGACCGGACGGTGATACGAACGGCGAGCGAGACGCGCCCGAACGGCGTGTACCGAGCCGCCGACATGCTCCGCGCCGCCTGGGGCATGACCGTGCTCGCCGTCGGATCGTTGTGTCTCGCGCTGGTGCCTAAGGCCGCGGTTTTAGCACTCGTCTTCGGGCCACTATGGGGAGTTGTGGCCTGGCGGCTCTGGTTGGCTGGCGTGCGCGTCCGGTCTGACGGCGTCAGGGTGAACGGGTACCTGTTCTCAACATGGGTGCCTTGGAGCGAGATCGAGCGGTTCACGGTCGAGTCGGCTGGCCCGTACCCGTATGTCGGGCGTCTGATTCGCAAAGACGGAAAGCCGCCGGTCATTCTCGTTGGCACCGGCACCGGAACCCGCAAGACGGAGTACAACCGCGTCACCGCCGAGAAGCCGATCGATCTTCTCAACAAGCGCTTGGAGGAGTGGCGTGCCGCGCAGGCGCGAGGTGCGCCCGGGAGACTGAGCGGCTAGCAACGCGGGCTGAGAGATCGAGGGCGTGACCCTGCACGTTGCGAGAAAGTCCGACCGCACTCGCGGGCGGCGTCCGGTCGCGTTCCAACTGCGTGCTCCTGTTCGCCCCAAAGCACGCATAGCTGCCTGTCCGCGAGGAGCGTCGGCGGCGACAGGTTGCGCGCGCTCGCTTTGGGGCGGTAGGGAGCACACTTCGATTAGACGAGTCCGAGCGGACGAGCGATGACGTCTATCGGCTCAGGCCCACTGAGGGGTAGCGGGAGGCCGGGCTCGATAAGACGGCGCAGCGAACCCGATGGCCGCGGCGAACCCTAAGGCCGATATTCTCATTCGAGACGGCGGTCGCCTCGCCCATGGCCAGTCACTACCACGGCCGCGGACGTTCGGATCGTCTTGTGTTCGAACTGGTGGATCAGCGTGTTTAGGTCTCGGTCTTTCGCCGGCCCGCAGACGGGGTGGCTCAGTCTCTATCGGGAGGAGAGTCTTGCGTTTCTCGCGCCGCAGTCACGAGGGCAACCATGTTCTGGTCTTCGTCAT
>JBEKBL010000105.1:0-6652 GCA_050015415.1 Solirubrobacteraceae bacterium | reverse complement strand
AACACTGTGTCCATCGCCAAGACGCCGCCGCAGGCGGCGAACAGCGCGAACAGCGTCGCGGCTGCGACGCGCCACCACATTCGTAGGCGCATGCCGAACAGGAAGAGAGCGATGCCGCCGACCACGCTGGGAAGCAGCAGGCCGAGACCGAACACGAAGCTCGACAAGCCGGCGCGGTCGCCTCTTGGAAGCGGCGCGACGTCGAGCGGTTTCGCGGAACGCCGCATCGACTGCGACGCCGCTGTTAGCGCTGCCGTGATTGCCTGCTGCTGCGAGACCCCTTCCGCGGCGGCCGTCACGATCGTGACCGGTCCGCGCGGGGGCACAATCAGTGCCCCCGCGCTCGACTGCGAGCGCACGCTCTGAGTCGCAGCCTGGGCGCTGGGAACGCTGACGAGATCGAAGCCGCCCGGTTCGGCGTGCTGCAAGCCGGCCGCTAGCGCGGCGCGCACAGCGGGTGCGCCGGCGAGCGCAAGGCGAACTCCGTGGGGCGTCGGGTCGTGATCGGCGTAGCCGAACGACAGCGTGATTCCCAGGCCCAGCAGGGCCGCGACGACCGCGACCGCGAACAGTCGCCGCGGATTAGGAGCCGGCGGCGCCACCTTCTCGGGAGGGTCGGTCACACCATCCGCACCGGGACCCTGGGGTGATTGCGATGCCGCGTTCACGAGACGCATCCGCTCTCTTTTTTAGCTTCGATGATCGTCTGCTGTGTTGACTCTACGCGTTGTGAGACGCTCGCTTCGCCTGCGGAAGCGACAACGAACTTGTCCAACCGCCGCGCTTCCAAAATGCTTCGAGGCGGCTCCTCAGCACCCACACCGCGACCGCTCACCTGATCGGCGTAATCGGCGAGTGCCCGTGTTAGCGCGGGCTGTCGACGCAGCGGAGAGGGCGGGATTCGAACCCGCGATGGAGATTTCGCCCCATACTCGCTTAGCAGGCGAGTGCCTTCAGCCACTCGGCCACCTCTCCGGGAGGGACGGCTCAGTGTAAAGGGGGCGCCCACGGCGACGTGGACCGGCGGCCAGCCGGTTGCCGGCGTGCGATTATCTCGTGCTCCTCTGGAGGGGTGGCAGAGCGGTTGAATGCGGCGGTCTTGAAAACCGTTGTGCGGGTGACCCCCGCACCCAGGGTTCGAATCCCTGCCCCTCCGCTGAAAGCCGCGTCAGGCCCCTAGGACGGCCGGCGCCAAGCGTTCGAGCTGCTCGAGCACGCCCGCGAGGTCGCCGGCCAGCGGCTGCAGTAGCACGCTGTCCGCGCCGCTCTCGCGGAGCTGGGTGACGCGCTCAGCGATCGCCTGCTCATCGCCCCAGGCGACAACTGCGTCGACGAGCCGGTCGCTGCCGGCGCCGGCTAGGTCCTCCTCGCCGTAGCCGAGGTGGCGCAGGCTGTTCACGTAGTTGGGCAGCTTGAGGTATGACACCGTGTGCTCGCGCGCGATTCGCCGCGCCTCGGCCGCGTCGCTGCTCAAGACGACTGCCTGCTCGGGGATCAGCAGCCGATCGGCTACGAGGATCTCGCGTGCCATCGGCGTGTGCTCCGGCGGCACGAAGTACGGGTGGGCACCGTGGCTGCGTTCGCGAGCGAGTTTCAGCATGCCGGGCCGCAATGCGGCGAGCACGCGGGCGAGCGGAATCGGCGAGTGCGGCGCGCCTTCCACGGCGGCGTCCATCGCGTCGAGGTACTGCTGCATGTGCGTCAGCGGTCGTGCGTAGCTCTGGCCGCTGCGCACGACGATCGTCGCGTGGCTCACACCGATACCGAGCACGAAACGTCCCGGCCAGGCCGCCGCCAGCGTCGCCCCGCCGCCCTGCATCGTTGCCGCGTGCCGCGCCCAGACGTTCGCGATGCCCGTGCCGACGACAATCGATGAGGAACTCGCAAGCGCCATTCCCGCGTGGGCAAACGTCTCCTTGCCGCCGACCGTCTCGCCGGTCCAGACAGAGCCGTAGCCGAGCTGCTCGATCCGGCGGATCGCGTCAGGCTCATCAGCGACGGCTGCGGCGCGAAACGCACCCGACCACACGCCAACGGGCCCCAGACGGCTGCGGGTCGCCTCGACCTCTTGCGCGACGCTCGACACCGCCGCCAACGATAGCTCTCGGCCGTGGCGTCCTCGACGAGCTAGCGTGCAGGGTCGTGGCGCAGCACCTCGCCCTGTTGCGGGCGATCAACCTCGGGCCGAGCCGGCGTATCGCGATGGCAGAGCTGCGCGCGCTCCTCAGCGAGCGCGGCTATGGGCCGGTGCGGACCCATCTCGCTAGCGGCAACGTCCTGCTGCACAGTGACGCGGCGCCGGATGAGCTCGCAAGCGTGCTGGCGCAGCAGCTCGCGGACGCGTTCGCGCTCGACGTGCCGGTCGTTGTGCGCTCGCGTGAGGAGCTCGCGGACGTGGTGTCGCGCAACCCGCTCGGCGCGCCGGCCGCAGCCGATCCGCGCCGCTACCAGGTCACGTTTCTCTCGCAGGCGCCCTCGGCGGATCTGGTGGCGCGAATCGATGCCGCGGCGACGGCGCCCGAGCAGGTCGCGGTCTCCGGTCGCGAGGTCTTTGCCTGGCACCCGGCCGGCATCATCGGCTCGCCGCTCGCCAAGCTGCTCGCCGGCCCCCGCCTCGGCGTCCCCGCCACCGCGCGCAACTGGAACACAGTGACCGCACTGCTCCGCCTTGCGGATTCCGAGCAGTAGGCGGGCGAAAGGCGGCGTTGCCGGCGAGCCCAGGGGCCTGCCGAGGACGTGCCCCGTGCGTGGGGGCTCCTCAGTCGTTGACGCCGAGCGGGCGGTCCTGCTCGCGCGCCTGCACGACCTCCATCACGCGGCGCGCCTCGCCGAGCGGCAGCGGCTCGTTTCGCTCCTCACGGACGATGTAGAGCGGACGTCGCTTGACCTCGTCGTAGATCCGCCCGACGTACTCGCCGATCACGCCGATCGCGATCAGCTGGATGCCGCCCAGCATCAGAATCGCGATCGTGATCGAGCCGAACCCGGGCAGGTAGGAGTGGGTCAGGCGCAGTCCGATCACGACCGGGATCGCTAGAAACGCGACGCCCGAGATGAGGAAACCGAGGTAGGTCGCGAGCTGCAGCGGCGTGTGCGAGAACGAAAGGATCGCGTCGAGCGAGAAGCGCAGCATCTTGCGCAGCGGGTACTTCGTCTCGCCGGCGTAGCGGGCGTCGCGGTCATAAGGGATCGCGCTCTGCGTGAAGCCGACCCAGACGGTCATGCCGCGCAGGAAGCGGCTGCGCTCGCCCAACGAGAGCAGCGCGCTGAGCGCGCGGCGATCGAGTAGTCGGAAGTCGCCGGAGTTCGGCGCCAGATCGACCTGTGCCAGCGAGCGAAACAGCTTGTAGAACCAGCGCGCCGTGGTGAGCTTGAACATTGACTCGCCGTCGCGCTGCTCGCGCACCATGTAGACGATGTCCGAGCCCTCGCGCCAGCGCTCGATCATCGCGCCGATCAGCTCCGGTGGGTCCTGCAAATCGGCGTCGAGCATCACCACCACGTCGCCGCGCGCCTTCTCGAGGCCGGCGGTCAGCGCCGGCTGGTGGCCGAAGTTGCGTGAGAGGTGAACGACACGCAGTCGCGGGTCGCTCTCAGCGAGGCGATCGAGTATCGCCGGGCTGTTGTCGGCGGAGCCGTCGTTGACGATGATCAGCTCGTACTCGAACCGCTCGCGGGCCGCCACCTCCTCTAGTGCCGCCGTCGCGCGCGCGTAGAACTCTTCGAGCAGAGCCTCCTCGTCGAAGACCGGCGCGCAGACGCTGAGAAGGTCGAGCACGCGGTTGTTGGTCGATGCGGTCACTGATGTTTCCTTGGGCGAGCGCGCGGTGCACGGAAAGGCCCGCTACGCACGGAAGTCCTGTAAAGGGTAACCGCGTGGCGGTGCGCCGTCTGTTCTCTCCGGCGAATGTAACAGGGGAGCTTTAACGGCCCGTCCCACAGGCGGACAGCGACCGCTTCGTTCATGCTTTAGCGTCGATGGAGCCCGCTCCCCCCCAGCGGTCGTTCGATGCCGCGCTCGTCTGGCAGTTCGTCAAGTACGGCGTCGTCGGTGCGAGCAACACGGCGCTGACGTTCGCCACCTACGGCGTCGGCGTGTGGATCGGCGTCCCCTACCTCGTTGCGCTGCTTGTCGGCTACATACCGGGAGGGCTCAACAGCTATCTGCTCAACCGTCACTGGACTTTCGACGCGGGCCACCTCGCGCACTCCCGCGCCGGGACGCGCTTCGCGATCGTCCAGAGCTGCGCGATTCTCGCGAACCTCGGCCTGCTCTACCTGATGGTGCACCAGCTGCACACCGACAAGATCGTGGCGCAGGCGATCCTGACCGTCCCCGTGGTTGCGATCACCTTCTTCATCAATCGCACGTGGACGTTTGGCGGCCGTGCGGGCGATCCGATCGCGAGCCCACCCGCCGCGCGATGAGCTTCGCTGAGGCGCAGGCGGCGCGCCCCGGCGATCCAACCGAGAGCCCACCGCGGCGCGATCGGCGTGCGCTGATCGCGCTGGCGGCGGTCACGCTGCTCGGCGGAGCGCTGCGCCTCGTGCGCCTGCGCTACGTGCCGGAAGACGACTACTACGACGCCGCCGTTCGCTCGATGTCGCTGTCCTTGCACAACTTCCTCTACGGCGCCTTCGAGCCGGGCGGAAGCGCATCGATCGACAAACCGCCGCTCGATCTCTGGCTACAGGTGATCTCGGTCAAGCTCTTCGGCTTCGGCCCGGTCGCGCTGAAGCTGCCCGAAGCGCTCGGGGGAACCGTGGCCGTGCCGCTCGTCTACGACCTGGTGCGCCGGGTCGCCGGGCGGCTTGCGGGACTCGCC
This sequence comes from Solirubrobacteraceae bacterium, assembly GCA_050015415.1. Lineage (GTDB taxonomy): Bacteria > Actinomycetota > Thermoleophilia > Solirubrobacterales > Solirubrobacteraceae > Palsa-513. The sequence goes on along the minus strand of JBEKBL010000105.1, from coordinate 1,826 downwards.
AGCGCCGTCGTGCTCGCGATCATCCCGCTCAGCGTCGTCACGTCGCGCAGCGACACGATGGACTCCGTGATGATGGCGCTGCTTCTCGCGAGCGCCTGGCTGCTCCTCGCCGCCGTCCAGCGTCGCCGCCTGCGCTGGCTGCTCGCCGCCGCCGCGGTCCTCGGTCTCGCTTTCAACGTCAAGCTGTTCGAGGCGCTCGTGCCGCTGCCGGCCTTCCTCGTGTTCGCCTGGCTCTGTCTGCGAGGCGAGCGGCTGCGCGCACGCCTCGCGTGGCTGGCGGCGGCTGGCGGCGTGTTCGTCGCGGTCGCCTGCGCCTGGCTGGTGTTCGTCTCGCTGACTCCGGCACACGACCGTCCCTGGCCGATCGGCTCGACGAACGGCAGCGTCTGGAACGCCGTGTTCGTCTACAACGGCTATGACAGGATCGCCGGAGCGCCCGCCGGCGCCGTCAGCTCGTTGATCGCAGGCCCTCCGAACCCGCTTCGCCCTGCAGGGCTCACTGCCGTGATCTCACCGGCGGGACCGCTGCGTCTCTTTGCCCACAACGAGATCGATTACGGCGGACTCGTCGGCACAGCGCTGTTCGCGGCCCTCGTGATGGGCGTCCTTGCGCTGGCGCCGCTCGTGCGCCGTATCGGTGCTTCCACTCGGGACGGAGCGCAGCGCGAGGAGGCGCAGGTCATCGAGCGCGCAGCGATCGCGGGCGTGGCTGTCTGGCTCGCTCTCGGCTACATGCTGTTCAGCTTCTCGAGCCGCGTGCATCCGCGCTATCTCGAAGCGTTCACGCCGTCGATCGCGATCGCGCTCGGCGTCTCGCTCGTCGTCCTCGCCCGCCGCGCCCGCCGCGATCCGCGCTCGTCCTATCTGTTTGCCTCCGCCCTCGCGCTGTGCGTCGTCGAGGCCGCCGCTGGGAGCGGCAGGCTCTCGCGCGCAGGCCTCTTCGCTGTCGCACTCGTTGGCGTCGCGCTCGTCGCCGCCGCGGTCGCGTTGCTGCGCCGCGGCGCGCACCGCGACCTGCTGCCGCGCCAGTGGACGCCGAGCGCGGTCGCGGCGACGCTGCTGGTCGCGGTTATCGCGCTCGTGATGCTCAGCGACGACGTGCGCCTGATCCGCAACGACAGCGGCGTCCAGGCAAGCGAGGTGACTGTCCCGGCGCGACTGACCGACGCCCTGTCGCGCTTTCTCGAAGCTCACCAGGACGGCGCGCGCTACGAGGTTGCCGTCAGCGCGCCGACGCTCGCGGCCCCGCTGATCGTCAAGGACGGCCGCCCGGTGCTGCTCCTCACCTCTGTCTACGCGCGTCCGCTCCTGACACTCGACGAGCTCCGGCGAGACGCCGCACGCGGCGCGGTACGCTACGTCTTCAGCGAGGGAATCTGCCCAGGTCCGCGGTACACGACGCTGCCGGCCTGCTCCAGTGCAGACAGATGGGTACGCGCCCATGCAAGGGATGTCACCCCGGAGCTGGGGCTCGCGACGACACATGGCCTCCTCTACGAGCTTCCGGATGCACCTCGCTGAGCGCCCGCGTCGCGTTCCTAATGAGAACCTCACGCAACGACCGTCCGTGTCGCGTAGCTTTCCGGAGGACCGCTCGACGGCATGGTTGACATGACTCCAGACGCTCGCTCAGACGACCGGGCGCCAACGCCCGCGGCGCACTACGATCGCCGCGCCTTCCTCAGGCGCGGCGTCAGTGCCGGCGGCGCTCTGATCGGCTCAGCGGCCGCTCTCGACGCGCTCGGCTCACAGGCGTCGGCGCTCGGCGTTAGCCGCGCGGCCGCTCCGCCGTCAGGCGGGCAGCCGCCGAACATTCTCGTGATCGT
>JBEKBL010000104.1:0-6731 GCA_050015415.1 Solirubrobacteraceae bacterium | reverse complement strand
GCCCGCCCTCGCCCTGCGGATCGCCGGCGAACAGCGGCTCGGTGCTCGGGACGCTCATCGCTGACGAGCGTAGCGCGCGACGGTGCCGTGATCGTCCGGCCGGGGCCTGGCTCAGTCGCGCAGCGAGGCGAGCGGGCGCTGACCGTCCTGGGCCCCGGCGCCACGCGTCTCACCGTCGAGCGCGAGGGCGTCGAGCCGGTGGATCTCCCGCTCGCCGAGAATCCGCGCCGGATCGTCGGCGACGAGCGGTGCGATCAGCTTCGCGATCCGCTCGCGCAGCTGGAGCGCAAAGTGCGGCGTCGATGCACCCATCAGCTGACGGACGTCCTCCTCGGTCGCGCGGTGCTCGGGCGCCGTCCGCTTAGGTGATTCGGCTTCGCTCACGCGGCCAGTCTAGTGGACGAACGATGCAACTTTGGCTGCACGGCGACGGCACGCGCGCCGGCCTGCCGAGGCAGACCTGACCGTGATGCGCTTTCGCAAAATTCCGCCAGTCGCCGTGCTCTTGGCGCTCGTTGCCTGGGCTCCGGCCGGCTTCGCTGCCGACGCCGCCGCGCCCCAGGCGCACGAGCTCGACGGCGGCGCGCTCTACCCGCAGCCTTCGGCCGCCGCGAGCGGCGGCGCCACCGTTCCCGCCGGCGCGACCTCCGTGACCGGCCCGACCGGGGCGAGCGGACCCACCGGACCCACAGGCCCCACAGGGCCCGCGCCGCTGACGGCGGCCCTGATGGCGACCGTCCCGGGAACCACGGCCGAGATCCTCCCCGACGGCTACGCAGCCGCGCCGGCCGCCGCACCCCCGGCCGTCCAGCAGGCGATCTGGGCCGGCAACCAGCTGATCGGCCTGCCCTACCTCTACGGCGGCGGGCACGCGAGCTTCATCGCGGCGGGCTACGACTGCTCCGGCGCGGTCTCCTACGCGCTCCACGGCGGCGACCTGCTCGGCACAACGCTCGACTCGACCGCGTTGGAGACATGGGGCCTCGCCGGGACCGGCACCTGGATCACCGTCTACACGAACCCCGCCCACGCGTTCCTCGAGATCGCCGGAATCCGCCTCGACACGAGCACTGCCGGCGATCCAACCGGGCTCCCCGGCCCGCGCTGGCGGCCGCTGCTCGCCTCGACGACGGGCTACCTCGCGCGCTACCCGAAGGGCTACTAGAGCGGTCCTCCGCCGTTCGGGTGGGTGCATGCACCCACCCGGCGATCGGTGCATGCACCGATCGCCGCCTCGGCGCATGCGCCGAGGCGTGCCAACAATTTCGAGCCGTCGGCTACGCTTCGCATGAACCCGCGAAGGAGGACGTGAATGCCTGGCATGTCAGGCCGGATGTCGACGATCGTCAAAGCCAAGGTCTCGAAGCTGCTCGATCGCGCCGAGGACCCGGCTGAGACCCTCGATTACAGCTACACGAAGCAGGTCGAGCTGCTTCAGAACGTCAAGAAGGGTATCGCTGACATCGTCACCTCGAAGAAGCGGTTGCAGCTGCAGGAGGCCCAGATGCAGCAGCAGATCGTCAAGCTGGACACCCAGGCGCGCCAGGCGCTGTCGGCCAACCGCGAAGATCTCGCGCGCGTTGCGCTCGAGCGCAAGCAGAACGTCCAGAACGAGCTTCAGGGGCTCGACCAGCAGATCTCAGACCTCGAGACCCAGCAGCAGAAGCTGATCGATTCCGAGGCGGCTATGCGCGCCAAGCTCGAGGCCTTCCGCACGAAGAAGGAAGTCATCAAGGCGCAGTACTCGGCCGCCGAGGCGCAGGTGCGGATCTCCGAGGCTGCGACCGGCGTCGGGGAGCAGATGGCCGACGTCGGCATGGCGATGCAGCGCGCCCTCGACAAGACCGAGGACATGAAGGCGCGCGCGGGCGCGATGGGCGAGCTCCAGGACTCGGGTACGTTCGACGACCTGACGACGCTCGGGCCGGCCAAGGACGACATCGATCGTCAGCTCGAGCAGCTCAGCTCGGGCGGGGCGGTCGACGACGAGCTGGCGAAGATGAAGGCCGAGCTCGGTAGCGGATCGCCGGCGCCGGCAGAGCTCGACGCTCCGGCCGCGGAGCCGGCTCCGGCGGGTGCCGCGGCCGACGGCGAGACGGCCGAAAAGTGATCGTCCGGATCTTCAGCGAGGGTCAATACCGCGTGGCGGACGGCGAGCGTGCGCGGATCGATGAGCTCGACGAGGCCTGCCGGCACGCGGTCGAGGCCGACGACGAGGCGGCGTTTGCGAAGACGTTCGCGGAGCTGCTCGACTACGTGCGCGCACACGGCGAGCTGCTCGCCGATGACGAGCTCGAGGGCTCGGACATGATGTTTCCGCCGCCCGATACCTCCTTGGATGAGGCGCGGGCTGAGTTCACGGGCGAGGGGCTCATCCCGGATTAGCCTCGCGTGGCGGGCCGGCTGCGCCGGCTGCCTGCCATTGCTCGGCGGTGATGCGGTAGAGGACGTGGGGCGCCAGGGGGTGGCCCGCGTCGATCAGCGGGTGCTCGAAGTCCTCGCTGGGGTCGCGGCGCATGTTGAGGCGCTCCATCACGGCGATCGATCGCTCGTTCGTCTTCGAGGCGAACGAGACGATCTCGGCGAGGCCGGCGTGGGTGAAGCCGTAGTCGAGCGATGCGGCGGCGGCCTCGGTTGCGTAGCCGTGGCCCCATGCCGAGGGCAGGAGGCGCCATCCGACCTCGACGGCGGGCGTGAAGTCGGCCGCGAAGGGGACGGTCGAGAGGCCGGTCAGGCCGAGGAACCTCCGATCGGAGCGCATCTCGAGTGCCCAGATTCCGAAGCCGTCTCGCGCGAAGCCGGCCTCGATCCGCTCCAGCACGAACTCGCTCTCGGCGCGAGACAGCGGCGCCGGGAAGTGGGCCATCACGCGCGGGTCGGCGTTCAGCGCCGCAAATGCGTCGCTGTCGCCGGCGCCCCACCGGCGCAGGCGCAGCCGACGAGTTTCTAGAACGGGATGCCCCAGAGCGGGAACCAGCGCTCGAGCTCGGGCTCGATCGGCAGCTCGCCGCCGATCTGCGCCTTGAGCTGCAGCTCGCGTTCGGTTGAGCGCTGCTGCGCTCCGCCGGCCGGGACGAATGGGTACCAGCTGCCGCGCTTGTAGTTGTAGATGAAGTTGATCTGCGCGCCGGCGGCGTCCTTGAACGCGAACACCGCGCAGAGCAGGCGCTCGCCGTAGCCGCCGTCCTCGAGAGCGGTCGAGACGCCGTTGATCGAGACGACCAGATCCTCGACCGAAGACTGGTCGCGCACGATCAGCCATCGGAAACCGTAGTCGTCGTCCTTGGACTCGACCGTCGCTCCCATCTCGCCGGCGGTCGCCTTGACGACCTCCTCCATGTCCTTGACCGTCGCCGTGAAGTCGCTCGTCGCGAGCGCCTGGAAGACGATCCCGGCGGTCCCGGCGGAGACGATGTCCTGCTCGGTTTGGAGCGTGATGTAGGCGGTCGAGAGCGCGAACAGGCGCTCCTTTGCCGCCGGGCCCTTGACCGAGCGGCGGCCGACGATCGCGTCGAGCAGGCCCATCAGCGCGCGGCTTTCACTTGCCGGTGCTCTGCAGCTGCTGCTCGAGGCGCGCGAGTGCGGCGAGCCGCTGGTCGAGCGGCGGGTGGTCGGCGAAGATGTTCATCACCGAGTTCTTCGCGCGCGCCGGGACGATGAAGAACGCGCTCATTCCCTCGGCGCTGCGCAGGTCGTTGCTCGGGATTCGCTCGATCGCGCCGCTGATCTTGATCAGCGCCGATGCCAGCGCGCTCGGCCGGCCGGTGAGGATCGCCGAGCCGCGGTCGGCCGCGAGCTCGCGGTAGCGCGAGAGCGCGCGAAGCAGGACGAACGAGATCGCGTAGACGACCACCGAGACGAGGATGATGACGATCACGGCTTCCTCCTCGTCACGGCCGCCGCGCCCGCCGCGGCCGCCGCCCATGCCGCCGAACAGGCCGAACCAGAAGCCGAAGCGGATGATCACCGCCGAAACCATCGCGAAGAAGCTCGCGATCGTCATCACCATCACGTCGCGGTTGATCACGTGGGTCAGCTCGTGACCGATGACGCCCTCGAGCTCCGCCGGTTCGAGCATCCTCAGCAGGCCGCTGGTTGCGCAGATCGTCGCCGACTTCTGCGATCGCCCGGTCGCGAAGGCGTTCGGCATGTTGTGGTCCATGATCGCGACGCGGGGCTTTGGCAGGTCGGCCTGTATGCAGAGGCGCTCGACGATCGCGTGCAGCTCCGGCGCCTCCTGTGGCGTGACTGTGCGCGCGCCCAGCGTCGCCATCGCGAGCTTGTCCGAGGCGAACAGCTGGAATCCGAACAGCGCGACCGCGACGATCGCGATCGTGACTCCGCTGGCTCCGGACGCGACCAGCGCGCCGATCAGCACCACGTAGACGAGCCCGAGCAGGAACATCGTCAGGAGCATCCGCCCCTGCAAACCGCGGTCCTTCCCGAACTGGCTGCGTTTGCTGGCCATAGGGAAATGATCGCAGACAGCGAAACGTGTAGGGCCGCGCATCGGCCGCCCTCGGCGCCACCGAGCAACCGCGATAATCGCCAGGCATGGCCACCACCCAAACGCTTTCGCACGTCTATCCGATCGACGGCCGCCTGAACGCGCGGGGCCGGCTCGAGATCGGCGGCTGTGACGTGATCGAGCTCGCCGAACGCTTCGGCACGCCGGCCTACGTCGTGTCCGAGGACGACCTGCGTGCCCGGGCGAGAGCGTTCATCGCGGCATTCGAAGCCGCCGGGCAGGACGACTTCCGCGTCGTATTTGCCTCCAAGTCATTCGGCGCGACCGCCGTGATGCGCGTGTTCGCAGAGCAGGGCCTCGACTGTGACGTCGCCTCTGCCGGCGAGCTTCACCTCGCGCTGCGGGCAGGTTTCAGTCCGGCGAGGCTCGTTTTTCACGGCAATGCGCGTGACGACGGCGAGTTTCAGATGGCGCTCGATGCCGGCGCCGGGCTGATCGTGGTCGACGGGTTCGATGACGTCGATCGGCTGGAGCGGCTGGTCAGGGGTCGGAGCGAGCGCCAGGCGTTGCTGCTGCGCGTGACGCCCGGTGTGCGCGGCGACACGCACGACAAGATCTCGACCGGTCAGGCCGATTCGAAGTTCGGCGTCTCGATCGGCGACGCGCCAGCGGCGATCGAGCGACTACGAGCGATCCGTGGTCTCGAGCTTCGCGGCCTGCACGTACATATCGGCTCGAACCTCTTCTCGGTCGACCCGTTTCGCGCCGCGATCGCGGCGATTGCGCCGCTCGGCGACTTCCCCGTCTACGACGTCGGCGGTGGACTCGGCGTCGCCTACACGGCCGACCAGGAACCGCCGGCGATCGAGGACTTCGTCGGCGAGATCGTCAGCGCCGCCAACGAGCTGCTGGGGTCGGGCAGGCGGCTGATGATCGAGCCCGGACGTGCCCTGGTCGCCAACGCCGGGGTCACGCTGTACCGCGTGATCTCGGTCAAGCACAACGTGTCGAGGTGGGTCGCCGTTGATGGCGGGATGTCCGACAACCTGCGCCCGATGCTCTACGGCGCCAGATACGAGGCGGACGTTGCCGACCGCTTCGGCGGGACCACGCGCGTGCAGCTTGCGGGCAAGCACTGCGAGTCGGGTGACGTGATCATCAAGGACGTGCTGCTCGACGATCCGCGGGTCGGCGACCTGATCGTCGTTCCCGTGACCGGTGCGTACGGCTACTCGATGGCCAACAATTACAACGCGGTGCCGCGGCCGCCGGTGATCTTCTGCAAGGACGGTGAGGCTCGCGTAGTCGTGCGTCGCGAGACGCTCGACGACCTCCACGCCCGCGACCTGTGAGCCAGAGCGCGCTGCGGATCGGACTGCTCGGCCACGGCACCGTCGGCCGTGCGTTCGAGCATCTGCTCGCCGAGCGCGCCGAGCGGGTCGCCGAGCTGACCGGCCGCCGGCCGGAGATCAGCGGCGTGCTGACCCGGAGCAGTGGATCCTTCGAGCAGATCCTTGAAGGGTCTGACCTGATCGTCGAGCTGATCGGGGGCGTCGAGGACGCGCTCACCTACGTGCGTCGCTCGCTCGAAGCCGGGCGCGACGTTGTCACCGCCAACAAGCAGCTCCTCTCGCGCCACGGCGAAGAGCTCTGGCAGCTCGCGCGCGAGCGCGAGCTGGCGCTCGGCTTCGAAGCGGCGGTCGCCGGCGTCGTCCCGGTCATTCGCGTGCTTCGCGAGTCGCTCGCCGGAACGCGGATCGAGCGGATCCATGGCATCGTCAATGGAACGACCAACTTCATCCTCTCGGAGATGACGCGGACCGCGTGCAGCTACGAGACGGCGCTCGCCGAGGCGCAGCGGCTCGGCTATGCCGAGAGCGATCCGAGCGACGACGTCGGCGGCGCCGACGCTGCAGCAAAGATGGCGATCCTCGCGCGCCTGGCCTTCGACGCGCCGGTTCACATCGACGAGGTGCGCTTCGAGGGCATCGAGCAGATCACGCCGGACGACATCGCCTACGCGCGCGAGCTCGGGCTCGCGCTGAAGTTGATCGGAACCGCTGAGCGCCTGCGCGACGGCATCTCGGTGCGGGTTCATCCGGCCTACCTCTACGCGGCCCACCCCCTCGCGTCGGTCGGCGGCTCCTTCAATGCGGTCACCGTCGAGGCCGAGGCGATCACCGAGATCACGATGTCCGGTCCCGGAGCCGGCGGACCGCAGACGGCCAGCGCGGTGCTCGGCGACGTGATCGCTGCGGTAGCG